>URUZ01000272.1 GCA_900551225.1 uncultured Clostridium sp. | reverse complement strand
AAGGGTCCGGAGAACGTCCGGTGCGCCCGTCCCGCCCGGCCCGCAGTGAAGCCTCTGAGGCGTATCCGGTGCGTTCGGTCCGCGGTACAGCTGCAGAAGAGCGTCCGGTGAGGGAACAGCCCGCCAGACAGCCTCAGGCTCCCGTAAGACAGGGCCGCCCCGAGGCGGCGGTGGAGCGCCCGGCGCGCCCGGCTGCCCGTCCGGCCAAGGAGAGAACGGCACACGCACCATATCCGGCGTCTGAAGAATATCCGGTGCGTCAGACCCGCCCGGCTGCCGGACCCGCATCCCGTCAGAGTGAGGACGATGATGATTTTGATCTGGTGGATATTGAATAATACGTACAATACAGAAGAAATGCCTGTCAGCCGGCAATCCCGGTTTGCCGGGCATTTCCCTTTAATTGGTGAATGAGAGAAAAATTGATGGAAGAAGATAAGATCATTAAGTCCCGCAGGCCTGTGCTGTATGACAGGGACATCAGAGAACCGCTCTTTGATTATCTGGAAGAGCGGTTCGGCAAGACGCGGATGTTTGAGGAGAAGCGGATTGGGAGATCCAGAGCGGATGTTGTGATGCTGACCAGCCGCTGCCTCACCGGCCTGGAGATCAAAAGCGATGCAGATACCTACGACCGCCTGAAGCGCCAGGTGCGGGATTACGACCGGTTCTGCGACATGAATTACGTTGTGGTTGGGAGGAGCCATGAGCGGCATGTGGAGGAACATGTCCCGGCCCACTGGGGCGTCCTGACTGTGGCAGCGGATGGTACGGAGATCATGATTGAAGAGAAGCGGTCCGCGGCCGCCAACCCCAGGATCAAGCGGGAGCGCCAGCTGACGCTGCTGTGGCGTCCGGAGCTGAACCACCTCCTGGAGCTGAACCGGCTGCCTAAATATAAGCAGAAGAGCAAGAAATTCGTGCAGCAAAAGCTGATGGAAAAGGTGGACTGGGAGGTCCTGAAGCAGCAGATCTGTGAGGAGCTGTTTCAGCGTGATTACACCCTGTGGGACGAGATGATGGAAGAATATGCTAAATCATGAAATACGCTCTGGCCGGGATTGTCTTGTTTGGCTTGACGAAACCGCCGGATGCTGATATATTAATGGTAGCAGGCAGTGTTATATTGCTTGTATAACAGCTATAACGAAGAACGAAAGATGGTGGCACTATGGTATTGAAGATCGACTTTAACAGCGATGAGGCAATCTATATACAGCTGCGCAATCAGATTATCATGGGGATTGCTACAGAGCGCATCCGGGAGGGGGATACTCTGCCCTCTGTGCGTCAGATGGCCGAATATGTGGGCATCAACATGCATACGGTTAACAAAGCCTATTCCGTGCTGAAGCAGGACGGTTTTGTGAAGCTGGACAGAAGAAAGGGCGCGGTTATCTCCCTGGATGTGGATAAGATACAGGCCATGGAAGAACTGAGAGAGAATCTGGATGTGGTGCTGGCCTGCGGGATCTGCAGGAATATCAGCCGTCAGGAGATCCATCAGCTGGTGGATATGATATACGATACCTACACCAGGGGCTGCCCGGAGGAGCCGGAATAGAGCGAAGCCATGGGGCAGCAGCACCTGTAAAAAGGATGGAGGATTCATATGCTATGTGAAAAATGTAAGATCCGGGAAGCTAATATTAAATACACGGAGATTATCAATGGAACCAAGACAGAGCACAACCTCTGCTCCCACTGTGCCAGGGAAATGGACCTGGGGCAGTACACTGCCATACTGGACGGAGAATTCCCCCTGGGGAAACTTCTCTCAGGGCTTCTTGGGATAGAGGATTACGAGGAAGAAACAGACGAGAGGGCCAGGGTGGTCTGCCCCACCTGCGGCACCAGTTTTGAAGATTTTGTGGAGAACAGCCGGTTTGGCTGTCCCGACTGCTATGGTGTGTTCGACCTGTTTATCAGTGACAAGATGAAGCAGCTTCAGGGCAGCGAGAGCCACAAGGGCAAACGGCCCAAGTTCCAGAGCAAATTCGAGCGGGAGCGCCAGGAGGCCGGTATATCCCAGGGCAGGCCCGTTGGCAGTACCGACAGCGGCGCAGACGGCGGGGCGGGCGCAGAGGACCAGATCATCACGCTGACTGCCAGGATGAAAGAGGCGGTGCGCAGCGAGGAATATGAGCAGGCCGCCCACTACAGGGACCAGATCAGGGCGCTGAAAGAGAGGAAAGAGGAGCATGAGTAAATGGTTTGAACAGACAGACTGTAACGGCTCCAATGTGGTATATAGCCGTGTCCGGCTGGCCAGGAACTGGGATGAGTATGCATTTCCCTCCAAGATGAATCAGGAAGATTGCGGGGAAATGCTGACCCGCCTCAGGGAAGGTCTGGAACAGATCGGCGGACTGGACGGCCGGGAGTACAGCTACAGGGAATTAAATGATATAAAAGAGCTGGAGCGCATGGCGCTGAGAGAGCGGAGAATCCTGAATTCCGCCACAGTGAGCAAGAGGGAGCCGGCTGGGCTGATGATGTCTGCGGACGAGGCCTCCAGCCTGATCCTGGGGGGTGACGACCACATCCGCCTGCAGCTTCTGTCACCGGGGCTTCACCTGGATGAACTGTGGGCCAGGGCGGATCAGATGGACGACTATGTCAACGAGCGGTTTTCCTACGCATTTGACGACAAGTATGGTTATCTGACGTCCTTCCCCACTAATGTGGGCACAGGGCTGCGGGCCTGCGCCATTCTCCACCTGCCGGCGCTGTCCCAGGTGAAGAAGTTTCAGAGTATTGTGGCGGACATGAGCCGCTTTGGTACCGCGATCCGCGGCCTGTACGGCGAGGGAAGCGACAATTATGGCTGTCTCTATGAGGTATCCAACCAGAGGACCCTGGGGCAGTCGGAGCGGGAGATCATCGATCTGGTGACAAAAGCTGCTGCCCAGCTGAACAACCAGGAGATCCGGGTCAGGAACGCATCCCTGAGTTCCCAGCGGCTGGAACAGGAGGACGAGGCATACAAGTCCTACGGCGTGTTGAGATACGCCAGGAAGATTTCCGAGAAGGATGCCAGGATCTTCCTGTCACAGCTGATGGAGGGCGAGGGCGACGGGCTGCTGGAATTCACGAAACCCTGCTCAATATACAGTTTGATGATTGGCATCAAACCTGCCAATCTGCGGCTGACTGCTGACAGGCCTCTTGGAAAAGAAGATCTGGACCAGGCCAGGGCCGCATATATCCGGGAACGTCTGCCGGAGATTGTGTTGAAGTAAGACAGGCGATATCGCACGTAAGAGACCAAAGTACGGTCTCTAAATGCTCGTAACAAGGAGGTAAAGACAACATGTTAGAACGATATACACCACAAGCCAAGGAGGCGCTGACACAGGCCGTGAGCGCGGCGGAGAGCCTGAACCACGGTTATGTTGGCACAGAGCATCTGCTGATTGGCTTGTTAAAAGAGGGAACCGGGGTGGCAGCCAAGGTTCTGGAAGGAAACGGCGTGGAGGAGCGGCGGGTGATTGAACTTGTAAGCCAGCTGATAGCACCCAACCCCACACTGCAGACTGCGGATCAGACCGCTTACACCCCAAGGGCGCGGCGGGTCATTGACAACAGCTACAGGGAGGCGGTCAGATTTAAGGCCAACCAGATTGGCACAGAACACATTTTAATTTCCATATTAAGGGAAAATGACTGTGTTGCAAGCCGCCTGCTGAACACCATGGGCGTCAATGTGCAGAAGCTCTATATTGATCTGCTGTCCGCCATGGGCGAGGACGCCCCCTCTATTAAGGAGGAACTGCAGGGCGGCAAAGGGGGCAGGAAGAGCAATTCCACCCCAACGCTGGACGACTACAGCCGCAACCTGACCAAGATGGCCCAGGAGGGCAGGCTGGACCCGGTGATCGGCCGTGAGTCTGAGATCCAGCGGCTGGTGCAGATCTTAAGCCGCAGAACCAAGAACAACCCCTGCCTGATCGGGGAGCCGGGAGTGGGTAAGACCGCCGTTGTGGAGGGACTGGCCCAGATGATCGTTTCCGGCGACGTGCCGGAGACCATTGCTGATAAGCGGGTGGTAACGTTGGACTTATCCGGCATGGTGGCCGGCTCCAAGTACCGCGGAGAGTTTGAGGAGCGCATCAAGAAGGTGATCGCCGAGGTCATCGAGGCAGGGGATGTGCTGCTGTTTATCGATGAGATCCACACCATCATCGGCGCCGGCGGGGCGGAGGGCGCGCTGGATGCCTCCAACATTTTAAAGCCGTCCCTGGCCAGGGGGGAGCTTCAGTTAATCGGAGCCACCACCATCAACGAGTACCGCAAATATATTGAGAAGGATTCCGCACTTGAGCGGCGTTTCCAGCCGGTGACAGTGGAGGAGCCTACGGAGGAGGAGTCACTGGCTATTTTAAAGGGGCTGCGCAGCCGTTATGAGGAGCACCACAAGGTGAAGATCACCGATGAGGCTCTGGCGGCGGCGGTGAAGCTGTCCAGCCGCTATATCAACGACCGTTTCCTTCCGGATAAGGCCATTGACCTGATCGATGAATCCTCCTCCAGAGTCCGCCTGCTGGGCTACACCAAGCCGGAGAAGATCCGCCAGCTGGAAGCGCAGATCGACGGGCTGGAGGAGGAGAAGGAGACAGCCATCAAGAACGAGGCCTACGAGAAGGCTGGCGTGATCAAAAAGAAGCAGCAGAAGCTGCGGGACAGGATCACACAGATCCAGAATAAATGGCAGGAGGAGCGGGATACCCAGCCTCTGGTTGTGGATGAGAATGAAATTGCCGGCGTGGTGTCCGGCTGGACCAAGATACCGGTGCAGAAGCTGGCTGAGGAGGAGTCCATGCGGCTCAGAAACCTGGAATCCATTCTCCATCAGCGGGTGGTAGGCCAGGAGGAGGCGGTGATCGCCATTTCCAAGGCTATCCGCAGAGGCCGGGTGGGCCTTAAGGACCCCAAACGCCCCATCGGTTCCTTCCTCTTCCTGGGCCCCACGGGCGTGGGCAAGACGGAGCTGTCCAAGGCGCTGTCAGAGGCCATGTTCGGTACGGAGAGCGCTCTCATCCGGGTTGACATGTCGGAGTATATGGAGAAACACAGCGTTTCCAAGATGATCGGATCACCGCCGGGATATGTGGGCTATGACGAGGGCGGCCAGCTCAGCGAGAAGGTGCGCCGCAATCCCTATTCGGTGATCCTGTTCGATGAGATTGAGAAAGCCCACCCGGATGTGTTTAACATCCTGCTGCAGGTGCTGGACGACGGACATATCACGGACGCCCAGGGCCGGAAGATCGACTTTAAGAATACCATTATTATCATGACCTCCAACGCCGGGGCAGAGAATATCATCTCGCCCAAGAAGCTGGGCTTCGGCGTGGCAAGCGATGCCAAGGCTGACTACAAGTTCATGAAGGACCGTGTGATGGAGGAGGTTAAACGCCTCTTTAAGCCGGAATTCTTAAACCGTATTGATGAGATTATCGTGTTCCACCAGCTGAGCAAGGATCACATGAAGGGTATTGTGGACATCATGCTGCGGGGAATCGAGAAGCGGGCCAAGGAGCAGCTTGGCATCAGCCTGACTGTCAGCGATGAGGCCAAGACCTTCCTGATTGACAAGGGATATGACGCGAAGTACGGAGCCAGGCCGCTGCGCCGCACCATCCAGAGCCTGCTGGAAGACAAGATGGCGGAGGCCATTCTGGAAGGCAGGATCAAGGCGGGTTCAAAGGTGGAGGCCGGTAAGGGAGCGGAGGGGCTGACATTTGCCATCAGGGCAGCCAGAAGCCGCGCCAAGACCGCCGCTAAACCGAAAGAAAAAGAGAAGGCAACTGTTTAGGGGAAGAAAGATTTATAAGGCGGCGCAAAGTTGTGCTGGCCAATCTGCTTTTATTGGTGTATAATTTTAAGAGCAGTAAAGGTTATCTAAGTACAATAGCAGGAGGATAAGAAAGATGCCGGTCATTGAAGAATTAATCCGTACAGAGCAGGATGGGACCATCAGTTTTGGCAACTACCAGTTGGATACAAAATCCAAGAAAGCGGATTTTGAATATCAGGGGGATTTGTATAAAGTTAAGACCTACAACGAGATTACCAAGCTGGAGCGCAACGACATGTTTGTATACGAGTCGGTTCCGGGTACGGCGGCAGAGCATTTTAAGGTGACGGACACAGCAGTGGAATTCATGGTCGAGGGCAGCCGGGACGCACAGATCACTGTGCAGCTGGAGGATGACACTGATTATGAAGTCTATGTGGATGATGTGGCCGTGGGCAGCATGGCAACGAATATGAGCGGCAAATTAAGTGTTAGCGTGGAGCTGGAGGACGGTAAAGCCGTAAAGGTCTGCGCAGTTAAGAGACAGTAATAAAGAAACCAAAGCAGACGCTTTGACAGGCAAAGGCCGGAACGGGTTGGTTCCGGCCTTTGATTTACCGTTGCAGAACAAGGAGAGAAACAGCATGGCAAAGGCAAAGACAACAGCATTTTTCTGCAGTGACTGCGGACATGAGTCCAGTAAATGGATGGGACAGTGCCCGGCCTGCAAGGCATGGAACACTATGGTGGAGGAGCCGGTGAGCAAGACGGCCAAGTCCTCCGGCGGTTCGGGAATCGGGGCGGCAAGAGGCCTCACGGCCGCCCAGGCGGTAAAGCCGGCCCTTTTATCAGAGATCGATCTGGACGAGCAGGACCGGATCACCACTGGCTTTAAGGAGCTGGACCGGGTGCTGGGCGATGGGATTGTGTCCGGCTCCCTGGTGCTGGTGGGAGGCGACCCCGGCATCGGCAAATCCACCCTGCTGCTTCAGGTGTGCCGTCATCTGGCGGAGGCGGGCCAGCATGTGCTTTACATATCCGGTGAGGAATCTTTAAAGCAGATTAAAATGCGGGCCAACCGCATCGGGATGGTCACAGGGGATCTGCGGTTTCTCTGTGAGACGAATCTGGAGCGGATTCAGCGGACGATTGAGACCTCCAAGCCGGACATCGTGGTAATAGACTCCATTCAGACCATGTACAACGAGGAGGTCAGCTCCGCCCCGGGCAGTGTCAGCCAGGTGCGGGAATCCACAGGGCTGCTTATGCAGATCGCCAAGACCAGCGGAATCGCCATATTCGTGGTGGGACATGTGACCAAGGAGGGCGTGGTGGCACGCCCCAGAGTGCTGGGACACATGGTGGACACGGTACTTTACTTTGAGGGGGACAGAAATGCCGCCTACCGCATTCTGCGCAGCGTGAAGAACCGTTTTGGCTCAACTAATGAGATCGGTGTGTTCGAGATGGCGGAGCAGGGGCTGGTGGAGGTGGAGAATCCATCGGAGTATATGCTTAGCGGCCGCCCCGAGGAGGCTTCCGGCGCGGTGGTGGCCTGTTCTCTGGAGGGAACAAGGCCCATACTTCTGGAGGTCCAGGCCCTGGTGGCGGAGACCAGCTTCGGCATGCCGCGGCGCACGGCGGCAGGTACGGACTACAACCGGGTAAACCTGCTGATGGCGGTGCTGGAGAAGCGCTGCCGCTACGACATGGGACGGTTTGACGCCTATGTGAACATAGCAGGCGGTCTGAAGATGAGCGAGCCGGCCTTAGATCTGGCCATTGTCATGGCCCTGATCTCCAGCTACAAGGACCGCCCTGTGGACCCCAGGACCCTGATATTCGGCGAGGTGGGACTCTCCGGCGAGGTCCGCGCCGTCTCCCAGGCAGAACAGCGGGTGACAGAGGCCGCCAAGCTGGGCTTCACCAGCTGCATCCTGCCCAGGGTGTGCTTGGATAAGATGAAGCCTGTGAAGGGGATTAAACTGCTTGGGGTCAGCAATGTGCGGGAGGCCATTGGGCTGTTGTAGGGATTGAAAATGATGAAGGTTGCTGGAGAGGCAGCTGCACGATCTTTTGTGTGGCTGTTTTCTGCAGCCATACGGTATGTGGGCAGAAAGGAGTATGTGTTTTTAGCGGTAAGGCAGACAGATCATTTCGGTGTTGCAGATACAAAAAAAGCCTGCAGCCCTCCAAGGCTACAGACCTGTCTATCAGCAGGGGAAGAGGGGCTCGAACCCCCATCTACGGTTTTGGAGACCGCTGCTCTACCATTGAACTATTCCCCTGTGTTGTGAAGTATTTTCACACGCTCGATTATAATACCACAGGAATAGGGGGTTGTCAACAATATTTTTATTTTTTAAAAAGTTAATGATTTATATGATATTTAATGGTATGATTAAACGGTATGGG
>URUZ01000271.1 GCA_900551225.1 uncultured Clostridium sp. | reverse complement strand
AAACCACACAGAACAACGCAGTTCTCTTCATCTTCTCCATCACCTACTTTGGTATCATGACCGATGTGGGACTGTTTGACATCCTGGTGGGCAAGCTGGTGAAAAAGGCCGGAAACAATGTGATTGCCATCACTGTTGTGACCGCTATAATCGCCATCATGGCTCATCTGGACGGCTCCACCGCCTGTACGGTGCTGATTACCATCCCGTCCATGTACCCCATCTACAAGAAGATGAACATCCGCCCCTATGTGCTGCTGCTTCTGACCGCTGCTTCCATGGGCGTTATGAACCTGCTTCCATGGGGCGGCCCCACCGCAAGAGCGGCCACCGTTCTGGGCATGGATGCCAATGACCTGTGGCTGAAGCTGATCCCCATCCAGATCGTCGGCGTGGTCATCACCCTGTCTCTGGCTGTCCTTATGGGAATCATCGAGAAGAAGCGGGGCGCAGGACTGGTTGAAAGCGCAGGGGAGGCCTCCGCATTAAACGAGGCTGCCGCTGCCGCCGACAAAAAGGCGGAGGAGCTGAAACGCCCCAAGCTGCTGTGGTTCAACGGACTGCTGACCATCGCTATCATCGTTTCCCTGGTACTCAATGTAGTTAACTCCTACGTGGTATTCATGATGGGCACCTGTATTGCCCTGATCGTCAACTATCCGTCCTTAAAGGCCCAGGATGCCCGCTTTAAAGCCCATGCCGCCTCCGCCCTCTCCATCGCAGCCACCATGCTGGCAGCAGGCGCTATGGTAGGCGTAATGGAAGGCACCGACATGCTCAGCGCCATGGCCAATGTGCTGATCGGCTTCATCCCCTCAGCCCTCGGCCAGTACATCCATGTGATCTTCGGTATCTTCGCACTGCCCATGGGTATGATGATCGGAACCGACGCCTATTTCTACGGGATCATGCCACTGATCATTGAGGTTGGCTCCAAGTACGGCGTCTCCGCCCTGAACACAGCCATGACCATGATCATCGGCAAGAACGTTGCCCTGATGATCAGCCCCCTGGTACCCGCCACATTCCTGGCCATCGGCCTGGTGGACGTGGAATTAAAGGACCATATCCGTTTCAGCTTCAAATGGCTGTTCGGCATCAGCCTTCTGATGCTGCTGGCCGGATTCCTGATCGGAGTAATCCAGCTTTAAACCAATCAGCATACAAAAAAGCGGCCCCGGAGCATAAGCCCTGGAGCCGCTTTTCCAGTTTAAAATGACTTGACCTGGACGGAATCGGGATCTCAGCGGTGATTCAGTTTCTCACTCAATACACTTGACTGGGAACCGGATACTCAAAAAGTTTGTAATCCGTCCACCCTGTGTCCTCATAAAACATTTTAATGGTGTCAATGTACCGGAATCCCATACTCGTGTACAGCCGCTCTGCCGGAATGTTGCCGCACAGCCCATCCAGGCGGACGGCCTTCTGGCAGTTTTTCCCCGCCGCCGAAAGTGCATGGGATACCATCGCCTTCCCAAGGCCATTTCCGCCAAAATCAGGATGCACGCCCAGGGCGTGAACCACTGTCACGGTCTCCGGCTCTGCCTCCACCAGCCATTTTACGTTCTGATAGCCTTCATTGCATTCATGGTTCAGGATCATTGCAGAAGCCATGAGGCCGTCCATCATGCAGATGTAAAGCTGGCCCTTGTTAACTGAATCCCTCAGGTAATCATTTGAAGGGTAAATCCCCTTCTCCCATCCGGGCGTATACCGGCTGCCCTCCATGGCATCTATCAGCGAATGATAAAATGCCCGTATACTGTCAAACCCTTCCTTCTCCGCAATTCTGATTTCCATCACAGCTGTTCCACCTCCTCCACCAACCGCTCCAACTCATCGACAGCCTCCATCTCCGTGTCTGCCGCCAAAGAAAGTACATGACTCACCCTGCGGCCGTAATCAGCCGGTGCAGCGCCAAAACTGCAGATACGCTGAATCGCCTTCTTCTCATTCAGGCAGTACACCCTGTTTATCGCAAACAGGACCTGATTCAATGCTGATATTCCGCGGAACAGGTGTCCCACCGTATAGTACAGGTCGCCTTTATATGCATTTTTTCTGGCAAGGGCGCAGGAGAACCTAGCTTCAAACAAAAACTTGGACATCAGAGCGTCCCGCAGGCTGTCCGGATAGGTTTCCGCCCGCCTTTTTAAACCGGCAATCTCCTGGTCAGGGGCGTACAGCAGCCTGCCGGAAGCCAGCTCGCCCCGGTACATAACATTGATATATGCGTGGGGATGGCCCGTCTGGTAATGGGCCGATACCTCCCCCACGTCCGTCTGGGCGATACACGCCCTCACCCGGCCGATGTCCCGCAGGATCAGGTCTACCTGATATCCCTCTGTCACAAGCCACCCGCCGCAATTGACCCAATTCCCCCAGCCGCCCTCGCGGCAGACCAGGTTCTCCCGGTGATCATCGTCCAGCTGCTTTGCCGCCTCGTTTAATCTGTCAAAATCAATGTCCGATGGATCATAGTAAATCCCAATATCAATATCCGATGTGTCCGTGGCCGTCCCTGTGGCCCGGGAACCGCCCAGGACAATGCCCTTTATGAAGGGGCATTCCCTCAGTGTCTCTGCAACATGGTTTATAATTCGCTCTGCCATGGATTATTCTCCTTATTTCGTACTGTACGGCAGGCTGCACTTACAGCGTTCCACGCACAGCGCGGAGTGCGGCGGCGAATTCGTCCATCCGCTCGTACATAGGATTATGCCCTGCACCAGGAATCATGGTTATGGTTTTGCGGGGGGCGTCAATGGTATCATAATATGCGCTGCCAAGAGACGCCGGAGTGATCGTATCCGCCTCCCCCAGGATGTAGTGAACCGGCACCTGGTAGCGGGGCGGGATCTGGCCAAGGTCAAAAGACAGCATCTGCAGGTGGAGGGGATGGTTTACCTTCATGATCTGCGTGAAGCTGAGGAGGTCGCCCCATTGGAAGGAGGGACTGTGCCGCAGAGTCTTTATCAGCTCGCCCGGACCGGAGCCGGATAGGGGGCCATTGTCGTAAGCCTGCTGTATTTTCCGCATTTTGGGCAGCAGCTTTAACAGCAATTCAGGATCACGGGGCGGATAATCACCCATGTTGTTCAAAGCCTGTATGTGCTTTTGGTTTCCCGCTTTTCCGGCCATCTCCATGACTTCCCGATAGGCCGTCCGCTCATTCTCCAGCATGCTGATGACCTGGCCGACGCCAATGTATGCCATGACATTTTCAGGATGCCGCTGCACATATAAGCTGCCCAGCAGACTTCCCCAGGAATGGCCCAGGACGACCACTTTGTGGATTTGATATTTCTGCTGTAAATGTCCTATGATGCCATGGAGGTCATCCAGCATCTGCTCCACCGTTTCCGGCATACCCTTCTTCTTGTTTCTGCGGAGTGTTTTACCCGCCCCCCGCTGGTCCCAATGCACATGGGTAAACATATCTCCCCATATCTCATCCAGCTCATAGGCAAACAATGATTCAAAGCTGCCGGGGCCGCCATGCAGATACAACAGAACCGGAGCCTCAGGCCCTTTGGGGTAGTGCAGCAAAAAATGTTCAATTCCGTTTACCGAAACATACTCTTCCTCAAATTTATTCATAATCAACTCCTCCGGCAGCGCCGTGCCCTGCGAATCTGTCGTGCTGTTTCTATTCTAACGGCAGCATGAGGAAATGTCAAACGGCTCATACCATCACAAAAGGCGCGAAGCCCTGGTTATCCAGCCGCTCCGCACCTTTTTGTGTCAGAAGGTTCCCTATTCCTTTTCGCTGTGACCGGGCTCCGTATCCCTCTCAGCCATCTCCCCGTACAATTCCCTGAATATCTCCTCCGCCGCCCTGTAGGCCCGGCGTTCGAACTCCCGGTATTTTTCCAGGAAATCCTTGCCCTCGCGGGTCAGGAAGCTTCCGCCTCCCCCTGCGCCGCCGGTCCGCTTCTCCACCAGAGAGAAGCCCAGCACCTCCTCTGCCCTTTTAATTGCGTTCCAGCCCTTACTGTAGGACATTTCCACGGAATCCGCCGCCCGGTTTAAGGAGCCGGTCTGCTCCAACGCCAGAAGGAGCATCACCAGGCCAGGGCCGAAAAACACCTGTCCCTTTGTCAGACGCAGTCCCAGTGAATAGTTGAATTCCGTACTGTGGTCCATGGTTAATCTCGCCCGTCCCATACAGTCCCCTCCTATCGCGCTGCCGTACAGGCTTCTCTGCTGTAAATCTTCTGCCTTCTGGCTGCATAATCCTGCAAAGCCTTCTTAAGCCCGATCTCCGCCATCAGCGCACAGTGGTAGCTCTCCTTTGGCAGTTCCCCAAAGAAACGGCTTAACTGGTCCGCGTTGACCAGATAGGCTTCCATCACCGGCTTATCCAGGGCCAGGGAGGCCGCCAGGGCCGCGCAGGCCCTGGCAGGAGGACAGGCGCTCTCAGTGATGGTGTAGCGGATCTCCGTGATAATCTCCCTGTTGGTCTTCAGATAAAACCTCAGCACATCCTCGCAGCCCGGCTCCCGGACCTCCGACTGCCCCTGGCAATCGGCAATCTCCCCCCACAGCGACCTGTTCTGGCTATAGGACAGCACCATCTCATGATCCATCATCTGTTCTCCCCTCATTTGTTCATCTCATCAATATCCCAGGAACCGCCGCACCATAACCTTGGCCATGTCGATCTTGTAGCCGTTCATTTCCAGTGGGATGGCGTTCTTAAGTGCGATTTCCGCAGCTTCCACAGCCGTCTCCTCAGTCAGCTTCCGGCCCTTTAAGTATTCCTCCGCTTCCCGCATCTTCATGGGGACCGGGGCAACTGCGCCCAGAACCAGGCTCACATCCTTCACCACGTCCTCATCCAGGCAGATGGTCCCTGCCACAGCCAGCACCGCGAAATCAATGGATTTGCGGATTCTGTACTTGTCATACACCTGTCTGCAGCCCTCTGCAGCCGGGGGCACCACAATCTCAGTCACGATCTCTCCGGGACGCAGGGTGTCCTTCACCTTGGTATTCCCGCCGAAGAACTCTTCTGACGACAGCTCTCTGAAATTGGTGATGATCCTGGCATTTAACGCATACAGCATGTTGGCCGCGTCACTGGGGTTCACGGCCAGACAGCCGCAGTTAAAGCAGCGTGCCGCCTCACGGCGCACCGCCTCCTGGGGCAGGCAGCCGATATCCTCCTGCTCCACATCACGGGTCTCCACCGCGCGCATGGGCTGTTTCACCGCCTCATGTTCGTGGCGGCACACGCCGTCAAATGAGGCCAGCTTCTCCCGCAGCCTGGCAGCGCCAGCCGCCTCCACGGGCAGTTTCTCCCCGCCGCAGTAGCGGTTCATGGACACGGCAGCCTGTTTACCTGCTGCGATGGCCTTGATGACTGTGGCCGGTCCTGTGGTCACATCGCCGCCTGCGAAGATGCCGTCCACACTGGTGGTGCAGCCGTCCAGGGCCTTCACCCTGCCCCGCTCAGTTTCCACCTCATATGCGCCCTCCAGGAAGTCTAAATCCGCCTTCTGGCCGATGGCCATCATAATGATGTCCGCCTCCCTGGTCATCAGATTGTCATCCTCATACACAGGATTGAAACGCCCGGTTTCATCCAGCACCCTGGGACAGTGTTTGAACACAATCCCGCTGACCACTCCGTCCTTCTTAAGGATCTCCTTGGGGCCCCAGCCATTGACAATCTCCACGCCCTCCTCCAGGGCACGGGTGACCTCCTCCTCATTGGCAGGCATCCCCTCCCTGGACTCCAGGCAGACCATGGTCACATTGGGCGCGCCCAGACGCTTGGCTGTGATAGCCACGTCCATGGCCACATTTCCGCCGCCCACAACCACCACATCGGAGCCGGGACGCTCTCTCATGTAACTGTTGACATCCACCAGGAAGTCCAGGCCGAACCTGGTCAGTTCCTCGCCGGACAGTCCGATCAGGGGGCGTTTCCAGGTGCCTGTATCCAGCATCACGCAGGCGCTCTGCTGTTTGATTTCATCCAGCTTCAAGTCCTTGCCGATCTCACAGCCGCATCTGAACTCCACACCCATCTTTTCCAGCCTGGACACAAAGCCCCGGACCACGTCCTTGGGCAGGCGGTAAGGCGGGATGGCGTAGGTCAGGCAGCCGCCTGCTTCCTTCTGTTTCTCATAGACAGTCACCCCGTAGCCGCCCTGGCGCAGATAGTATGCAGCTGTCAGCCCTGCGGGTCCGGAGCCGATGATGGAGATCATTTTCCCGTTTCCTCCCTCCGGCGCTGCCATAAATGTATCGGCATTCTCCAGGATGAAATCTCCCAGATAGCGCTCCACAGCGCCCACGTTCAGGCTCTCGTCATAGGTGTTGCGGTTGCAGCCCTCCATGCAGAAGTGGGCGCACACGCGGCTGGTGATGGCCGGCATGGGGTTGACCTCCAGGATGATCCTGGCGGCCTCCTCGGTCTTACCCTGGCGCAGCAGCTCCATGTAGGCGGAAATGTCCGTGTGGGCCGGACACTCCCCTGTACACGGCGTCTCGCATACCTTGGCCGCGCCGAAGATGGAGTGGTAGCGGTTCTCACCCATCATGGCGGAACAGAGATGGCCCTCTTTTCTGGCGCAGTTGATCTTCCCGCCCAGCACATCGGGGTAACGGTAATACCAGCAGCGGATATCCTGGCAGATATTTCCGCCGATGGTGGCTGTATTTCTTAAATTAGGGGTTGCAACGCTTCTGGCAGCCTCAGCCAGCGCCGGCCATTTACCGCGGACGGCTTCGCTCTCCGCCACCTGGCGCAGGGTCACCGCAGCGCCGATGTGCAGCCCGTCCTCCTTCTCCTCTATGTTCTGAAGCTCCGGAAGCTTCTTTAAGTTCACCACAACCTTGGGGTCCTCTGGCAGCAGTCCGTCCTTGATCACGCCCAGCAGATCCGTTCCTCCGCCCATTGCCATTGTACCCGGCTCCATCAGCAGGCCGGAGGCCTCCTTCAGAGAATCCGGAGTCGTATATTTAAAATTTTTCATGATTATTTCCCCTCCTTTTGTGACTCTTTCAGCGCCTTCAGAACCTTGGCAGGTGTGTAGGGATAGGAATTCAGCTTGATTCCGCATGCATTGTAGATGGCCATCCGGATGGCGGGGCCTCCTGGAGCCAGCAGCGGCTCTCCCACGCCCACTGCGCCGAAGGGGTAGGTGGTATCCAGGCCCTTCATGGATTCCAGTATAATGTGATCGTGGTGCACCACGTCGTTAAATGTTCTGGTCTTGTAGTCAATGTTGCTGGGGTTCAACACCCTGTAGTCAACGGGGTCCCAGACAGTCTCTTCCATACAGGCGATATCGATGCCGGCAAAGAAGGACTGGCACTGGTTCTTCAGGGGCAGAGGATTCACAATCACACCTGCGTCCGAACCGCCGAAGTGATCCAGAATCTTAAATGTGCCCATCTCCGTATCCACTTCCACCTCCACAAACTGGATGTGGTAAATAGTGCTGTTGTGAACGCCCTCAAAATGCCCGCAGCCGGTAATTCCGTCCACTTTTCCTATGAAATGTGGGAACAGGCCATATTTCTCCTCAGGGTTGGACAGGCGGTACACGAAGCCATTGCCGTATCCCAGGTCATCTACAGGCAGGCCCAGCTTTTGATTCGCCATCTCAAAGAGTTTGCGTTTTACGTCCTCACAGGCCAGTTTGGCCACGATGCCCGCGCAGTAGGTGGAGCGGGAACCCGTAGAACCGAAGTCAGGAGGCGTCATGGCGGTGTCTGCGTCGGAGATGCGGATGGACTCCAGGGGCATATCCAGTTCCTCTGCCACAATCTTTAACATGACGTCCCTGGTCCCCGCGCCGAACTCGGCCATACAGGTGGACACAAACACCGCACCCAGTCCGGTCAGCGTCACATTGGCATTGGAGGGCTTGCCGCCGGTGTCGGAGTGGCCCGCCGCGCCCACGCCCACGCCGCGGAACTTCTTGCCGTCGGGTGAGACCCAGGTGGGTACGCCCCAGCCTTTAAAGCGGTCCTTCCAGCCAAAGGCCTTGGCTGTCTCGTGAACCAGATTGCTCCAGTCCGCTGTGGCGTTGTGCTGCCAGGGATGGGGCTCAGCCATGGCGTTGTGGTACAGCTCCCCCTTCTTCATGGCGTTTTTCTCCAGGTAATCCACCGGGTCTATATCCAGTTTCTCACAGGCCTCGAATATGGCCTGGCTTACCAGGGCCGTGGACTCCATGTACCCGTATCCCCGGAAGGAGCCGGATGGAATATGGTT
>URUZ01000270.1 GCA_900551225.1 uncultured Clostridium sp. | reverse complement strand
TTTCAATGCTTTGAATGAATCAGCATTGATTTTTCTAGGAATGCCCTTCACATGTATAGTTTTAAAATCTATTCCTAGATTTGGAACAATGCTACTTTCCAACCCTTTTTCTGTCCCTACATAAAGGATTTTATTGTTTTCGTCTCTTTTTTTTAATTCTTCAATTAGTGAAATGGCGGGATAAATATGTCCACCTGTTCCACCCCCTCATAAGAGGCAATATCCCCGCAGCAGAAGCTGAGGCTGTCATAGCCGTACTCCACAGCCAGGCGGCTGCAGTGCCGGATCACATCCTCCTTTAAATCCAGGCCGATGATCCGGACCGGGTATTTCTTCAGTTCCTTCAGGTAATAGTACATGGCAAAGGTGAGGTAGGATTTGCCGCAGCCAAAATCAATGATGGTACTCTCCCGCCGCTGATCCAGGCTGGGCAGTATATCCTCGATCATCTCCAGAAACCGGTTGATCTGGCGGAACTTGTCATAACGGCTGTTCACAATGTTCCCGTCCTTAGTCATAACCCCCAGATCCACCAGGAACGGCACCGGAATCCCCTCCTCCAGTATATAGCGCTTCTTCCGGTCATGGGACATGGGGACCATGCGAATGGGCTGGACCTGGTCCGGGGCCTTTTTCCTGACTTTGACAGTGACCTTTCCCTTCTTGCTGATGAGGATCAGCACTGATCCAAGGGCTGATTCCACTTCCGCCTGCCGGAAATCCTGGTCCAGACGGCCCAGAATGTAGTCCACTGCCTCCCCTGTCCCCAGATTCCTGTGAAATGCCTGGCTGCCCACCTGCTCCTCCACCTGGAATTTCAGTTCCCCCTTCATCAAAAGAGGGCGCAGCCTGGCCTTACACAGCTTCTCAGGCTGTGTGGGGTTGCTGAGGATAACCCGTTCCAGGGACTCATTCAAAAAGGGGCGTACGGCCCTGGCTGCCTGCTGGCGTTCGCTTTCATTCATAATAACCCTCCTGCGATGTGGGCAAGCTGTTCCAGCTTCTGAATCACTCCATCTGCCTCCTCCGCCGTGCCGAACCCGTAAGCCGCGTGCACAAAGGGGATTCCAGCCATCCTGGCGGCCTGGCCGTCCATGGCCGTATCTCCCACATAGATGGCCCGGTCCAGCTGGTTTCTCTCAACCACCAGGCGGATATTCTCACCCTTAGGCCGTCCTGTCCGGCCATAGGATTCAAAATCTTCGATCAACGTCTCCAGCCCACAGTCCTTTATCATCACCTGGATATATCCGTCCTGGCAGTTGCTCACAATATAGAGGGGGTAGTCTCCGGACAACTCCTTCAGCACCTGGATCACGCCTGGGTACATGACGCCCGGATGTTTTTCCAAATACTGGTTCTCATATTCCATACACTGTTCCATAATCTCCCACCGCCGTCCATCTTCCAGGTGGGGCAGCATCATACGGCTGATCTCGTCCATGGGACGTCCCATATAATTATACATATCTTCCACTGTGATGGATCTCTCTGCATCCGCATGAGAGGCCAGGATTTCATTCCAGGCCTCTGTCACTTGGGGAGCTGAGTCCCACAGGGTTCCATCCACATCAAACAGAATTCCCTTTTTCAATTATATTCTCCTTTTACTCCCCCCAGCCGCTTCTAAGAAGCTCAGGGTATCGTTCTAAATGCCCATAGTCGTTAAACCGTTCCAGATAAAACCGTTTGGTATCCTGGTGGTAATCCAGCTCCGAAATGCTGCAGTTTTCCAGATCCACTGCCAGCATCCGCCATCTTGCCAGATCAATCCCCAGATAGTGGGCCGCCATACTGCGGATCACGCAGCCGTGGGTCACCACAGCCACCCGCTCATACCCTGAGGCGATAATCTCCTCAAACACGGGAAGGGCGCGCCGGACCACGTCAGCCGCGCACTCACCGCCCGGGTAGGGCAGATCCCGCTCCATGCGCTTCTGCTCTGCCTTAAAATCCGCGTACTTGACAGCAATATCCCCATCTGTCATGCCTTCCATGTCCCCAAAACAGATTTCCCGCAGGCCGGGCCTGACCACATGCTCCACGTTCCAGTACAGGTTGGCCGACTGGGCTGTCTGCACCGCCCGGATCAGATCGCTGGAGTAGACAGCCTGAATTCCCAATGGAAACAGCCGCTCCCCCACCAGCGCCGCCTGACGGAAGCCTGCTTCGCATAAATCCACATCTAAATTGCACAGCCTGCTGCTCTGCCTTCCATGGCGGACTAAATAAAGCTTCATGCTAATCTCCTTAATTCTTAAAACTGTGTATCGGAGCCGGAATCCGTCCTCCCCTGGTGACAAAGGCCTCACATGAGAAGGTGTTGACCGGAATGATGGGCGCGTATCCCAGCAGCCCGCCGAACTCCGCCGTATCGCCCACCTGCTTGCCGATTACCGGAATCAGGCGCACTGCTGTGGTCTTTTGGTTGATCATACCGATGGCCGCCTCATCTGCGATGATTCCGGCAATGGTGGTGGCCGGTGTGTCGCCGGGGATGGCAATCATATCCAGACCCACGGAGCAGACACAGGTCATGGCTTCCAACTTCTCCAACGTCAGCGCCCCAAGGGAAACTGCATCGATCATCCCCTGGTCCTCACTGACAGGAATAAAGGCCCCGCTTAAACCGCCCACATAGGAGGAGGCCATAACGCCGCCCTTTTTCACCTGGTCGTTGAGCATGGCCAGAGCCGCTGTGGTACCGGGCGCGCCCACCCGTTCCAGGCCGATCTCTTCCAGTATCTCAGCCACACTGTCGCCCACCGCAGGCGTGGGAGCCAGGGACAGGTCGATGATGCCAAATGGGATGCCCAGGCGCTTGGATGCCTCCTGTGCCACCAGCTGTCCCACACGGGTGATCTTGAACGCCGTCTTCTTGATGGTCTCGCAGAGCACCTCAAAGTTGGCGCCCCTCACCTTCTCCAGCGCTACCTTCACCACGCCGGGACCGCTGACGCCTACGTTGATGATGGCCTCCGCCTCGGTAACGCCGTGGAAAGCCCCCGCCATAAAGGGGTTGTCGTCCGGGGCGTTGCAGAACACCACCAGCTTGGCGCAGCCCAGGCTGTCAATCTCCCTGGTGGCCTCAGCCGTCTGCTTCACGATCTCGCCCATGAGGCGGACCGCATCCATGTTCAGGCCGGTCTTGGTGGAGCCTACGTTGATGGAGCTGCACACCCGGTCGGTCTCAGCCAGGGCCTGGGGGATGGAGAGAATCAAGTTCTTGTCCGCACTCGTCATACCCTTGCTGACCAGGGCGGAATAACCGCCGATAAAGTTTACTCCCACTTCCTTGGCCGCCCGGTCCAGGGTCTTTGCAATGGTCACAAAGTCCTCAGGCTTTTTGCATGCGCCGCCGCCCACCAGGGCGATGGGGGTGACGGAGATTCGCTTGTTGACAATGGGAATACCGAAATCCCGCTCGATATCCCTGCCCGTTGATACCAGGTCCTTGGCCAGGGTGGTGATTTTATTATAAATCTTCTCATTGACCACATCCAGGCTGCTGTCCGCACAGTCCAGCAGGCTGATGCCAAGGGTAATGGTGCGCACGTCCAGCTTCTCGTGCTCAATCATGTTGTTGGTCTCATTTACCTCGTATATATTAATCATGCTCATATGGCCCTCTCTCCGTCAGATCCTGTGCATCTTGGTGAAAATCTCTTCTCTCTGTATCTTAACCTTTACGCCGATCTCCTCGCCCACCTGTTCCAGTTCCTCAGCCACATCGCCGAAGGCCTTAGTCATGTTGGATACATCAACAATCATCATCATGTTAAAATATCCCTGCACAATGGTCTGGGAAATATCCAGAATGTTAATCCGGCCGTCCGCCAGATAGGCACATACCTTTGCGATAATCCCAACAGTGTCTTTCCCTACTACGGTAATAATTGCTTTGCTCATGCCAGCTCTCCTCTTTGCTTTCTCTGTACTTCCCCTGCCCTTTATATGTAGTATCCGCATAACCCTTCAGTTAAACGTATACGATCTCCCCCATCTGATCCCGTCCGGCTACGGATATGGAAAAATCCTTGGAGCCGTAAGGCGTGTCGCCCTCATCGATCTCCAGCCGCACTGTCTCATAGGCCAGTTCCTCATAGTTATTCTCCTTACTCAGATGGCCTAAGAGGATCTTTTTCATCCGGTCGTGAAGGATGCAGTTTAACAGCCTGCCTGCATTTTCATTAGACAGGTGGCCGTGATCCCCAAGGATTCTGCGTTTCAGGTAATAAGGGTATGGGCCTGATTCCAGCATCCGCACGTCATGGTTGGATTCCAGAAGCAGGGCGTCCAGCCCCTGAAGATGGTCAATTATATATTGGTCGTAATGGCCCATATCCGTGGCCACTGCCACTGATTTGCCGCCGCACCGGACCCGGTAGGCCACGGGATTGGCCGCGTCATGATCAATGCTGAAGGGTTCAATGTTCAGATCCCCCACGGTAAAGTCCACGTCCGGGCACACCGGGCGCAGCAGATCCTTGTCGTAGTCGCCCAGTGAGCTTTTGGTGCGGATCTCTGCCAAGGTCTCCCCTGTGCCGTAGATGGGCACCTGGTACTTTCTGGCAAGCACGCCCAGGCCCTTGATGTGGTCAGAGTGCTCATGGGTGATCATGATGCCGTTGATGTCATTCCCCTTTAGTCCAATGTCGTTCAGTCCCTGCTGGATCCGCTTATTGCTGATTCCCGCGTCCACCAGGATGTGGGTCTGGTCAGACCCTATGTAAATGCAGTTGCCGCTGCTGCCGCTTGCAATGCTTACCATTCTCATCATGTTATTCCTCTATTTGGATTCTTCTCTGCTGCCCGCGGGTTCCCCGGAGCGCGTCTGGCAATTACCTTCCAGCAGCCTGCAGATCTGCCGCCGTGTGTCCTCCAGCGTGCCGTTGTTGTCGATCAAATGGGTGCAGGCACGGCGGAACTCCTCCTCCGTCTGCTGGCTGTCAATAATGCTGGATGTTTTCTCATCGCTGTAGCCCCGGCTGTCGGCCAGACGCTGCCGCCGGTTCTCCCTCGATGTATAAACATACCACATTTCCTGGCAATTGTCACGAAATTCTTTATCCACAATAGCCGCCTCAACCGCCACCAGGGAGGCCGCGGATTCCTCCGCCTCCTTCTGGATGGCCTCCCACACCAGGGGGTGGGTCAGCTGGTTGACACGCCTGCGTTTCTCCTCATCATGGAAGATCACCTGGGCCATGGCGGGCCGGTTGATGGAGCCGTCCGGGTTCAGCACTGCCTCACCCAGATACTCCGCCACCCGGCGCTGCCCTTCCTGCCCCGGCTTCATCAGCTCCTTTGCCACATCATCCGCCGGGATCACATGGACGCCGAACTCCTCCGCCAGAATCTTCAATACCTTGCTTTTACCCGAGCCAACTCCGCCCGTCACACCGATGATACGTTTCATTAGCCATGCCTTCCTATTTAGCCGCAAACCAGGATTCCCCGGTCTTGGCCTCCACCTCCAGCGCCACTTTTAAATCCGCTGCGTGCTTCATCTGCTCCTCCAGAAGGGCTTTGACCTGCTCCTCCTCCTCACGGACCGTTTCCACCAGCAGTTCATCGTGGATCTGAAGCACAATCCGTGACTTCATGTTCTGCTTCCTCAGCTCTCTGTCCACCCGGATCATGGCGATCTTCATAATGTCCGCCGCCGTTCCCTGGATGGGGGAGTTCATGGCCACCCGCTCTCCGAACTGCCGCTGCATAAAGCCTGCTGATTTAAGCTCCGGGATGGGGCGGCGTCTGCCATAGAGGGTGGTCACATAGCCGTGCTCCTTGCCCTGGCTCACCAGGCCGTCCAGGAATGTCTTGACGCCGGGGTAAGTCTCGAAATATTTATCAATATACTCCACGGCCTCCTTCCTGGAGATGCTCAGGCCCTCGCTGAGCCCAAAGGCACTGATGCCGTAGACGATTCCAAAGTTCACCGCCTTGGCGTTGCGCCGCAGCAGCGGCGTCACCTCCTCCAGCGGAACGTGGAACACCTGGGAAGCAGTGATGGCGTGGATGTCCTGTGCAGAGCGGTACGCCTCTATGAGCCGCTCATCACCGGACATATGGGCCAGGATTCTCAGCTCAATCTGAGAGTAGTCCGCATCCACGAACACGCTGCCCTCCTGGGGCACAAATACCTTGCGGATCTCCCTGCCCAGCTCCATGCGCACCGGAATGTTCTGTAAATTCGGTTCCGTACTGCTGATCCGGCCTGTGGCGGTAATGGTCTGGTTAAACTTGCCGTGGATGCGGCCGTCGGCTCCGATATAAGCTGCCAGGCCCTCCGCATAAGTGGAATACAGCTTGGTCAGCTGGCGGTAATCCAGGATCTTCTGCACCACCGGGTGCTCCGGCGCCAGCTTCTCCAGCACGTCGGCCGCGGTAGAGTAACCGGTCTTGGTCTTTTTGCCTCCGGGCAGCTGCATTTCCCCAAAGAGAATCTCGCCCAGCTGTTTGGGGGAGTTGATGTTGAACTCTTTACCCGTATCCTGATAGATCTCCTGCTCCAGGCGGTCAATCTGCACCTTCAGCCTGCTTCCGTACTCCTTCAGCTCCTCCCTCTCCACGTGGACGCCGGCCTGCTCCATGTAGCTTAGGCTGTAGATCAGAGGCATTTCGATATTCATATACAGGTCGTACATCCCTGTATCTCTCAGCTGTTTTGACAGGGGCCCCGCGGACTTGTAAGCCACATAGCCCATGTAACAGGCGCAGGTGACAGCCGACGGTTCCTTCAGCCACAGGCTGTCTCCCAGTGGCTGCTTGCCCAGCAGGTCCGCCTTGGAGGGTACTGTCAGCCCCAGATAATCCCTGGCCAGATCATCATAATCATAGGTATCCTTCAGGGGATTCAGCAGATATCCCGCAACCCCCGCATCGTACACAGGGCCGTCCGCCGGAATATCCAGATGGGGAAGCTGACCCTTTAAATCCAGCACCCAGGTCTGGGCGCCGCCCGTACGGCGGCACAGGCCCGAGACCTGCTCCAGCAGCCAATCCTCACCCAGCTCCTGGCCTGTAACCATGCAGTAGGCCTGGTCCTCCCCCAGGCAAAGGGCAAGCGCTGCCACAGGGCTTAAGCCCTCCTTGGCCTTCTTCCCGGATTTCAAGCTTCCGCCCTCGTCAAAGGAAAATGAGATCTGTCCCAGCTCTTCCCCCCGCTTGGCGCTCTGGCTTGCAAAGATCAGCTGAAGACCCACAACCGCGCTCTTGGCGGCCTTTTTAAAGAGTGCCCCAGCCTCACTTTCAGAGTCAACCAGCTTAAAGCTCTCCCTGATATCCGCAGTCTCCTCATCCTTCATGGAGGTGGCGTCGAACCTGGTCAGCAGAGACTTAAACTCCAGCCGTTTCATCAGCTGGTAGGCCTCCGGCGTGTAGAGGTCCCCCACCACCGCATCCTCATATTCAAATGCCACCGGACAGTCCGTGCAGATAGTTGCCAGCTCCTTGCTCATCTGAGCCATGTCGTAATGCTCTTCCAGCGCTTTCCTGGCTCTGGGCGGCTTGATCTCCTCCAGGTGCGCATAGGCGTTCTCAATGCTTCCATAGGCCGCAATAATGGCTGTGGCCGTCTTTTCGCCGATGGAGGGCACACCTGGGATATTGTCCGAGGAATCCCCCATCAGCGCCTTCACGTCAATAAACTCCGCAGGCGTCACCTGGTACTCCTGTTTCACCTCATCCGGAGTGTAATCCCTGATCTCCGTAAAGCCGCGGCTTGTCCTGGGGATGCGGATCTTGATCTGGGTATCCGCCAGCTGCAGCAGGTCCCGGTCGCCGGATACCACCGCCACCTGGATGCCCTCCTTCTGGCTGCGCTTTGCCACTGTGCCCAGAATATCATCCGCCTCGAAGCCCGCCAGGGTCAGAATCGGCACCTTCATGGCAGCCAGCATTTCCTTCATCAGCTCCACCTGCTGGTGCAGCTCCTCGGGCATGGGCTTTCTGGTGCCCTTGTACTCTTTAAACATCTCATGGCGGAAGGTGGGGTCCTTCAGGTCAAATGCCACTGCCACGTGGTCCGCCTTCTCCTCCTCCAGAATCTTCAGCATAATATTTAAAAAACCGTACACTGCGTTGGTATGCAGACCCTCCGAGTTGGTCAGGTCCGGTACCCCGTAAAATGCCCGGTTTAAAATACTGTGTCCATCAATCAATACCAGTTTATCCATTATCATTTCCTTTCTGCCAACCCACGCCTGCCGTAAGTCCCCACGATTATAAGCCTAAAAAACCATT
>URUZ01000269.1 GCA_900551225.1 uncultured Clostridium sp. | reverse complement strand
TTTTTTTTCAAGCAGAAGACGGCATACGAGATCCTCTCTGGTCTCGTGGGCTCGGAGATGTGTATAAGAGACAGCCCAATAGCGCTTCCTGCTGTGCATAGCCATCCCTCATACGGCGGTAATCCTCCTGGCTGATCTCATGATCCTTCCAATCCTGATAAATGGACTGCTTATACCGCGTGATTTTGGCCAGCTCCCGTTCTTTTTGCTCAACAGCCTCAGCCGTCGGCCTGGCCTTGTACCTGGTAGCGGGAGGGAGGCTCACTTCTTCTATCATTTTGGCGCAGTCGATATCCAGATACACCTGCTGCCGGACTGCATATAACACGGCGGCCTCCAGGTTGTCATGATGAAGTGAATGCTTCGTGCATGCCGTTTTTGAGCGCCTTTTATAAGTGCTGCAATAATAATATACAATCTTTTTTACCTCGCTGCGCACCATTGCCTTCTGACAGTCTGCACAGCGGAGAAATCCGCTGAAGAGATATAAGGCGCCGCTGCGCGGGGAAGTTCGCGTGTCCTTCTGTAAAAGTCTCTGCACTTTATTATAAGTGTTCCGGTCGATCACAGCTTCGTGGGTATTTTCTACAATGCACCATTGGTCCTCAGGCACCTGCTCCTGAATGTGGACTTTATAGCTTTTAACACGGGACCGCCCCTGCACCATATTCCCGCAGTACATTTGATTTTTTAATATCTGGCCAACGGTACGGTCGCTCCACAACGGATTCTTGGCAGCGTCTGAATGTGGATTCTGATAGTTCAGCCCCTGCCGCTGCTTATAAAGGGCCGGACAGAGAACGCCGTGGTCATTGAGGTGCCGGACGATAGAATGCTTGCTCATACCATCTAAATACATTGAATAGATCTCCCTGACAGTCCCGGCGGCTTCTTCATCAATGAGAAAGGCATTTTTATTCTCAGGATTCTTGATATAGCCGTATGGAGCAAATGCTCCGATGAACTCCCCGCTATTGCGTTTCATCTGAAAGGTCCGCCTTACATCCTCAGAAGTCCTTGCAGCATAACGGTCATTCATAAGGCCATTGATGGGAATTTCCATATTTTGGGTACAGTCGGGATTGGCGAAGGTGTCCACATAAGGGTTTCCAAATGCAATAAAGCGGCAGTTGTAGGTGGGCAGATACTGCTCCAAAAATTTCCCCTGGTCAGCGTAGTTTCGAAATGCACGGGCCAGTGTCTTGCATACAATGCAGTTTACCTTACCCTGGCGGATATCCCGGCATAGCCGCTGAAAATCAGGCCGGGAATCTTCCGTTGTCCCTGAGCGGCCGTCATCAACATAAATGTCACAGACCGTATAGCGTTCATTGCAGAATTTTTCTTTCACAAATTCCAGATTGATCGCCCGCTGGTTGGTTACACTTTCAGACTCATCATTATTTCTTAAATCTTCTTTTGAGAGCCGTATATAGATCCCGATATTCCAGGCAGGCATGCCTGCCTTTTCTGTAATAACCCGGCTTTTACGGGCCATGAGAGCCTCCTTTCTGCGGTATCGCCCCTTTTACAGGCCGCTCTTTTTACGTTTCAGTAGATCGGTCAGACAGTCCTGCAGGGAAGGGCCGCTGTCCGTAAACTCCAGTTTTACCCCCATATCACCTACGCGGAAGCAGTACGGATTGTTAATCGTCCGGATGATCTGGGCTGCCCGCTGTTCTTTTGGAATGCTTGTGTCAAAGGTCATGCCGGACACGTCGGCTAAGTCTTTTTTTTGAACCTCCCGCAGATCAACCTCTGAAAGCTCTTTTAAATTAATTTGTGTCTGCATACATTTCCGCCCCCTTTTCTGCATGTGTATGCCATTTCCGGATTGTCCTATGAGGAAATGCCGGGGGCGGCTGATGTAAAAGGAATTTTGACGAAACAGCACTATATAGGCTATAATACATTTAAATGCCGGAAGGCAATTATGAAACACGCTCTGGGAGGATGGAAAATGTCACGGATATTTTTGGTTGAGG
The DNA here is from genome assembly GCA_900551225.1 of uncultured Clostridium sp. Classification (GTDB taxonomy): domain Bacteria; phylum Bacillota; class Clostridia; order Lachnospirales; family Lachnospiraceae; genus Enterocloster. The sequence continues at coordinate 6,294 of URUZ01000269.1, read as the reverse complement.
ATGATCGGGAAATTGCTAAAAACCTTACGCTGTTGCTGCGCTCGGAGGGGTTTACAGTTGTCCACGCTCCGACCCGGGGGGAAGCGGCGGCCGCACTGGCTGGGAACCGGTTTGACCTCGCTCTGGTGGATATATCCCTTCCCGATGGAAATGGATTCACGGTCTGCACGGAAATCAAAGGGACCCAGGATATCCCGGTGATCTTTTTGACCGCTTCCGCGGATGAGGCCAGTGTTGTTACCGGGCTGAACATGGGCGCGGACGACTACATTACCAAGCCCTTCCGCCCCCGTGAATTGATTGCGAGAATTAAAGCCGCCCTGCGTAAAAACGGGCGCACCGGGCCAATATTTGAGGTCAACGGGCTTCGTGTGGACACGTCCGGCGGCATTGTGAAAAAAGAAGGCAGAGAAGTCTATCTCTCCGCCCTGGAGTACCGTCTGCTGCTGGTTTTTATCAGCAATCCCAAAATGATACTCACCAGGGGCAGGCTCCTCGACGAGCTGTGGGACGCTGCGGGAGAGTTTGTCAATGACAACACATTGACTGTTTATATCAAGCGCCTGCGGGAGAAGATAGAGGATGACCCCGCAAACCCGCAGATCATTCTGACCGTCCGCGGGACGGGATATAGACTGGGAGGCAGTTATGCTTCGGAATAAGGAGTTCAGGCAGGTGGCAGTTCTGTTTTCCATCATGGCTGCTGTGTCCGTGGCCACTGGATTTACTATAAATATAGCTGCGGGAATCCTTGCAAGCATTTCTGCCGCAGCCTTTGGCACAGCATTTTTCCTGTTCACCAAGGCACGGTATAGAAGTATTGCGCGGATATCCAATCAGATTGACCTGGTGCTTCACGATGCCGACCGCCTGGGTATCGAAGAATTAAACGAGGGAGAGCTATCCATCCTGCACAGTGAGATCACGAAAATGACGCTGCGCATCCGGGAACAAAACGATGCCCTGAAAAAGGAGAAAGTCCACCTGGCCGACTCTCTGGCCGACATAGCCCACCAGCTCCGCACGCCGCTTACCTCAGCCAGTCTCATTCTGTCGTTGCTGGAGAATCAGCCCGATGAGAACCAGCAGAGGGCATTTGTGCGGGAGGCGGAAGAACTGCTTGTGCGGATGGACTGGCTGATTACCTCCCTGCTCAAGCTGTCCCGCCTGGATGCGGGCGTTGTGGTGTTTCAAAGGGGGCAGGTGGAGGTAAACAGCCTGATCCACGCGGCGCTCCGCCCGCTGCTGATCCCAATGGAACTGCACAATGTTGAGGTACGGATGGATGTGCCGGAAGGAATAACGATTTTGGGGGATTTCGGCTGGCTATCGGAGGCGGTCCAGAACATTCTCAAAAACTGCATGGAAAGCGCAGGGGAGAACGGGAAGATTGAGATTAGCTGCGGGGATAATCCGCTGTTTACTGAGATATCCATCCACGACAGCGGCACAGGCTTTGAATATGAGGAACTGCCCCTTATATTCGACAGGTTCCACCGGGGAAAATGCGGCAGTGCGTCAGGCTACGGGATTGGCCTGGCGCTCTGCCGGATGATTATAACGCGCCAGGGAGGAACAATCACGGCTGGGAACCACCCGCAAGGCGGCGCGGTGTTTGGGGTCCGTTTCCCAAAGTGACGGATCTCTCACCTGTAAGTCACCGGAATGTGAGTTAAAAGCTCTATGATTATATGGGTAAACCATTGAGAAGGGAGGCTCACATAATGGCGCTGTTAAAAATTGAAAATCTGTGCAAGGTCTACGGAAAAGGCGAGAACCAGGTCACTGCCCTGGATCATGTTTCCCTTACCATCGGGAAGGGCGAATTTACCGCGATCATCGGTACTTCCGGCTCCGGCAAGTCCACGCTGCTCCACATCATCGGAGGAGTGGATGTGCCCACAAGCGGAAAGGTATTATTGGACGGGCAGGACATATACGCCCAAAGCAGCGAAAAGCTGGCCATTTTCCGCAGGAGACAGGTGGGGCTGATCTACCAGTTTCACAACCTCATCCCCACTCTGAATGTGGTGGAAAATATAACTCTGCCCATCCTGATGGACAGGCGGAAGGTCAATGAGGAACGGCTGAGTGACCTGCTGGAGATGCTGGGACTGCAGGACCGCAGAAATCATCTGCCCAACCAGCTGTCAGGCGGCCAGCAGCAGCGTGTTTCCATAGGGCGCGCCCTAATGAATGCTCCGGCCGTCATGCTTGCCGATGAACCCACGGGCAGCCTGGACAGCCGGAATGGGCATGAAATCGTCAAACTGCTGAAAGAGAGCAATAAAAAGTATGGCCAGACGCTGCTCCTGGTCACCCATGATGAGAACATTGCCCTGCAGGCAGACCGCATTATCGGCATATCGGACGGCAAGGTGACGCGGGACGAGAGGATGGTGCGGCCATGAACATTTTCAATCGGATCACGCTGCAGACCATGAAAAGAAGCCGCACACGGACCATTGTAACAGTGATTGGAGTGATTCTGTCGGCAGCCATGATCACGGCAGTGGCTACATTCGGCACATCTCTTTTACATTTTCTGGTAAATGGTTCTGTTGAAAAGTACGGGGACTGGCACGCAGCATTTCTGGATGTGGACTCTGCGTTTGTGGAGGCGCGGGCCGCCGACCAAGGCGTGGCAGGCACCGCGTTTTATGAAAATGTGGGCTACGCGGCCCTGGAAGGCGGAAAAAGCCCGGAAAAGCCCTATCTTTTTATAGCCGGATTCAATGAAAAAACCTATGATACCCTTCCTGTAAGACTGATTTCCGGCAGGCTGCCTGAAAACAGCGGTGAGATTCTCGTCCCGTCCCACGTGGCGGCTAAGGGCGGCGTCAGGTACAGGGTGGGAGACCGGCTGTCACTTGCCGTTGGAAGCCGTCTGGAGGGAGACAACAGTTTTGTCCGGCGGACCTACACCGTTGTGGGTATCTGTGAAAGGCCTGGTTTCGAGGCGCATTCCGCAAACTATTATACTCTGATTACGAAAGCAGATGCAGAGAATAGGACGGACAGTTACAGCGTATTTGTCACTCTTAAAAACCCGCGGGGAGTGAAGGCCTACGCAGCTGGAACGGCCGGAAACCACGCTTACATTTTAAATGATGATGTGCTGCGTTTTATGGGAGTCTCGGAAAACAGGCTGTTTAATGCGCTTTTGTACACGGTGGGCGGCATACTGGTGTCCATAATCATGGTGGGCTCGGTTTTTCTGATCTATAATTCATTTAACATTTCTCTGAATGAGCGCATCCGCCAGTTTGGGATTCTGTCGTCAGTGGGCGCCACGGCAAAGCAGCTGCGCAACTCGGTGTTGTTTGAGGGGCTTTGTATCGGGGCAGCCGGCATACCCATTGGCATCCTGGCCGGCATTGGCAGTACGGGGCTGGTCATTCCTGCTGTGGCCGGGAAGTTTGGGAACATTCTCCACAGCTCTGTGCCTTTGACCTTATGGGTATCCGTGCCCGCCGTTGCAGCTGCCGCGGTGGTCAGTCTGGTCACAATTCTGATATCCGCCTATATCCCTGCCAGGAAAGCGGCAAATACTCCGGTGATGGAGAGTATCCGCCAGACCAATGAGATTAAGGCAGAATCAGCTGATATGAAAATATCGAAAACGGCCCAGCGCATTTACGGTTTGGAGGGGACTCTGGCGCTGAAGAATTTCAGGAGAAACAAAAAACGGTACCGCAGCATCGTGCTGTCCCTTGTGCTGAGTGTGGTGCTGTTTGTATCGGGAAATGCATTTGGAACTACATTAAAGCAGCTTTCGCAGCAGTATATCGTGGACATGGACTATGACATCCTTTTCAGCGCGGAGGACATGGATGACAGTGAAATGTTACCGCTTTACAATAAAATGAAGCATGTGGACGGGGTTTACAAAAGCTCATACCAGAAGGTTTATGCGTATTCATCCACCGTTCAGTCAGGGGAGCTGTCAGAACGTTTCCGGGAATACAGAGGTTATAGTGGGCCGGATGAGACGGTTAATCTGCCGGTGGACATCCAGTTTATTGAGGACGGCGAGTATCTGCGTTTTATCAAAGGGATGGGCTTGCCCCCGGAAGATTATACAGGCCGGGATGGGAAGATGATTGCTGTTGCTAAACAGCGGGTTGAGAAGAACGATGGTCCCAGCGAAGTGTTTGATATATTTGCGGGTCGCTCCATGACGCTGCGTGTGGCTCCGGAGGAACATGATAAGCCGGTGACAGAGCAGGGACAGAGTATAAATGTTACATTTACCGATACGTATCCGGTTGACCCGCCCCCAAAACAGTATGCCGAACCTCGGCAGAATCAGGTAGTTTTTATGGTGGTGGCCCCCTATTCGCTCAAAGAAAAGTTTGAAACACCGGATATCCACAGCCGGGCCGGGCTGGGCTTCCTGTCGGAGAATCCCGGGCAGTCGGTGACGGAGATGGAATCAATCATTCAGAGCGAGGGTATTACGTCCGCGTATACCCTGTACAATGCGTATGAGATACTTGAACAATTTCACAGCGCTGCATTTGTTATTGATGTGTTTACTTATGTTTTTGTTATGATGATTTCGCTGATAGCGGTGGCCAATGTGTTCAATACTATCTCAACCAATATCAGGCTGCGCAGGCGGGAGCTTGCCATGCTCCGCTCGGTGGGGATGTCGGACCGCGATTTCAATAAGATGATGAACTTTGAGTGTATCTTTTATGGAATGAGGACACTGATGTACGGACTTCCGGCGGCAGGGATTATCTCATGGCTGATTTACAAAGGGCTGGTGTCTGTGGAAAAGACGGACAGCCTGGATTTCATATTCCCGTGGGGAAGTATGGCGGTCAGTGTGTTCAGCGTACTTTTTATTGTGTTTATTACAATGGTGTATGCTGTTGGAAAGATAAAGAAAGAGAATATTATTGATGCGCTTCGGGATGATATGACTTGACACAGGAGCCGTGGCAGTTTTCTTAATATGACTGTGCCGGTGGGTCCGGTAGGCCCGGTGGGTCCGGGACAGCCGCGGGGGCCGGTGGGTCCAGGGCAGCCGCAGCAGCATTTGCGGGAACAGCCGGAACTGCCGCAGCTGGAGCAGGAAGAGCGGCGGTTCTCGGAACCGTCATTTATAGAGGTTTTGAATCCGGAGATATCCCCGGAGTTTGTTCTGTCAGGATGGCTATAATACATGATTAATCTCTCCTTATTATTCCAACCATGATATCAGGTCATATTCAAGCATCATGAGTTGTAGCGGTTAATGCCGGCGAAGCTGTCCGCCATATGAGCCGGCCAGCTGCCGGCGCTTGTTGTGGGTGGCAAGCCACCCGCAGAGTGTGTGATTCATCGCTAAATATAGCGAAAACTGGCGTTGCCAGCTTGTAATCAAAGGAATCGGATCAAAGTGTTGGTTAGAGCGTGCCCGAAAATTCCTTCCTGCCGCCTGCACGTCCAGATTCATGGTATATTGGCCCTCTGTTCAGTCTGCGCAGCCCGCTGCCCTTCCCTCGTGGGAGAAAATCTCCCGCAGATTGGAAGGCACAGCCGCCAGAAAGCAATTTTCAGACACGCTCTAGTATAATATATGAAGGGTTGTTAATTTGGTGAAAATTCCAGATTGGACGGATTAACAGATACCGGGATGAAAACGCAGTCTGCCCCGGCCGGGAGAAAGCCGGCCGGGGCAGGTGCGCGTTTATCTATTTACCAGCATGTTGCGGGGCATGACGGTTTTTTCGTAATCATCTCGATCTTGCAGATAGATACAAATGTCGGATCGCACTTGTTGGGACCAACAAGAACCAGCATTCCGAATTTGTTCTTTATGACAGTGCCCTGGGCAACGGTCTGGCCGCCGGCCTTGATGGAGGCATTGGCAGTTCCAACTGGGAGGTAGTCACGGATGGCTGCCTGGCAGTTTGCTCCGCAGCTTCCGTCAAGAGGCATGGGCTGTGGGAGATAAGAGATCGCGTTGTTGTAGGTTGCGCAGGTAACTCTGACGGAGGCAATCCGGCACAGGGAGATGGCTTCCTGAGGCTGGGAGTTGCAGTCAACCAGCTGCAGCAGTCCGTAGTTAGGAGCAGTGAGCAGAGCGCCTGGATAACCGCTGGCTGAACTGCCATTTTCCGTTGTCACGATAACTGTGCTGTTGGGATAGAGCTGTATGATCTGCTCGAGTACATTGATCATCTGCCGGGTGCAGGCACATTCCAGCGTATTGCCGGCAGGTCCGGTAGCGCCGGTTGCGCCGGTAGCGCCGGTAGCGCCGGTTGCGCCGGCAGCGCCAGTAGCGCCAGTAGCGCCAGCCGC
>URUZ01000268.1 GCA_900551225.1 uncultured Clostridium sp. | reverse complement strand
GTCCTGTGCTGGCCGGTGACGGGACCGCGGACGCAGCCACATCTGAAGCCGCAGCCTGGGCTGCAACTCCGGCCACATCTGAAGCCGCAGCCTGGGCCGGTAACGGAGCCGCAAGCCCAGCCGCAGCCCCGGCCGCCCCAACAAACAAGAAGGAGTCCTGATCTATGGGAAAGTATATATTAAAACGACTGTTGATAGCGATTCCCACACTGATCGGAATCACAATTATTGATTACGCCATCATGTGCATGGCGGGGAACCCTCTGGAGATGCTCCAGGGCGCCAGAGTCTCCCAGGCGGCCATTGAGGCCAAGAAAGCGGCTCTGGGACTGGATCAGCCCTTTTATATCCAGTATTTCGTGTGGCTGACCCAGCTTCTGCAGGGCAATATGGGCTATTCCATTAAAAGCTACCAGGCGGTCAGCTCCATGATCGCCAGCCATCTGGGCCCGACCCTGCTGCTCATGGGCGTGTCCCTGGTGGTCAGCCTGGCCATGGCAGTGCCGGCCGGCATTTACAGCGCCATCCACCAGTATTCCAAGGGGGATTACACGGTGGTGACCCTGTCTTTCTTTGGCAGCAGCATACCCGGGTTCTTCCTGTCCCTGCTGCTGGTATACCTATTTACCGTGAAACTGGGAGTTCTCCCGTCCGGGGGGATGACCACCCTGGGCTCCTCAGGCGGGGCAGCGGACGTGGCTAAACACATGGTGATGCCGGTGATCGTGCTGTCCGTCTCCATGGCCGGGACCAACATCCGCTATATCCGCAGCGCAGTGCTGGAGATCCTGCAGCAGGACTACCTGCGCACGGCCAGAGCCAAGGGCATCGGTCGCAGGCGGGTAGTGAACCAGCACGCCCTGCGCAACGCCATGGTGCCCATTGTGACCGTGATCGGCATGGAGATTCCCGTGCTGTTCGGCGGCGCGGTGATCGTAGAGCAGCTGTTCTCCTGGCCTGGGCTTGGCCTGATGACCATGAGCGCCATCATGAGCCGGGATTATCCTGTGATTATGGGCGTATGTCTGCTGTCCGCAGTTGTGGTGCTGGCAGGCAACCTGATCACGGATATTCTGTATGCGGTGGTGAACCCCACCATTCAATATCAATAGGAGCTGCTGATGAAGAGACAAACGGATATTACAAACGAAAGTTATTTGCAGACAGTCTGGCGGCGTTTCAAGCACCACCATCTGGGGGTCGCCAGCCTGGTGGTGCTGGCGGTGATCTGCCTGGCGGCGCTGTTTGCCCCGCTGATCACGCCCCACAACCCGGATGAGATTGTAGGCCCCTTCGGAGCCGCCCCAAGCCTGGACTTCTGGCTGGGGACGGACCAGATCGGCAGGGATATGGTGAGCCGTCTGCTCTACGCCACCAGGATCTCCCTGCTGGTGGGACTGCTGGCCACCGGCATTTCCACGGCAGTGGGAGTGATCCTGGGACTGCTGGCCGGATATTTCGGCGGATGGCTGGATATGCTGATCATGCGGTTCACCGACATGGTGATGTCATTTCCCTATATACTGCTGGTTCTGGTGGCTGCGGCCATCTTTGAGCCCGGACTGTGGAGCATCATCCTGATTCTGGGTTTCGTGGACTGGCCGGGCATCGCCCGCCTGGTGCGGGGCAATGTGCTGAGCCTGCGGGAGACCAACTTTGTGAAGGGGAATATTGTGGCCGGGATGCCCCTGCACCACATCCTGTTCTCGGAGATCCTCCCCAACACCGTGGCCCCCATCCTGGTCTACGCCACCTCTGTGATGGCCCTGTCCATGCTGGATGAAGCGTCCTTAAGCTTCCTGGGAATGGGCGTGCAGCCACCCACGGCCAGCCTGGGCAATATGCTCAACAGCGCACAGTCCCTGACCGTGCTGACCAAGCAGCCCTGGCTGTGGATTCCGCCGGGCCTTCTGATCGTGGTGCTGGTGGTTGCCATCAACTTTGTGGGCGACGCCCTGCGGGATGCGGTAGATCCCACGGCAATGATGAAACGCTAGTTCAGCTAAAACTTAATGGAGGCCGTATTGATATGATTATGATTGAAAAGAAACACGCAATTCACACATTTTCCCCTGAACATCCGCCTGCGGCCTCCGTGCCCGCCGGCGAGACGGTGACATTTGAGACATATGACTGCTATAAGGGGCAGCTGCTGGAGCCGGGAACCACATTCGCGGAGGTGGACCGGAAGCTGGGCAATCCCGCCACCGGCCCCCTTTTTGTGGAGGGCGCCGAAAAAGGGGATGTGCTGAAGGTGGAAATCCTGGAGATCCTTTTGGACCCTGTGGGTATTCTGGATATCGGTCCCACCAGCGGCTGTCTCGGCAGAATGTTTGAGAAGTGTGTGATCAAGCGCCTTCCTGTGAAGGACAATGTGATATACTATGAGGATCTTCAGATCCCGGCCCGGCCCATGGTGGGAGTCATCGGCGTGGCGCCTGAGCAGGAGGCGGTGAGCACCATGTCCCCCAAGAACCATGGGGGGAATATGGACTGTACCAGAATCACAGCGGGCAGCACCCTCTACCTGCCGGTGAAGGCCACGGGCGCGCTGCTGGCTATGGGAGACCTGCACGCTGTCATGGGCGACGGCGAGGCCGGCAACTGCGGAGTGGAGATCGGAGGACGTGTGACGGTCCGGGTTACGGTTCTTAAGGAACTGGACCTGGAATATCCCATGATTGAGAACCCGGGCCAGTGGATTACCGTGGCTTATGGGGACACGGTGGATCAGGCCTGTGAGCGCTGCACACTCCAGATGTTTGAATTCCTCACCGGGCACGCGGGAATTGACAGCGTGGACGCGGGCATGTACATTGACATGCTGGGCAGCCAGGCAGTGTGCCAGGTCGTCAATCCCTACAAGACGGTGCGCATGGAGATGGATAAATGGATCGTCGGCCATGCCGGATTCCACGGTTTTAGAGAGAGCGGCCTATGACAATCCATCAGATCGAATGTTTTTTAGAGGCGGCCAGGACCCTGAACTTTACGGAGGCCGCGGGACACCTGTACATTTCCCAGCAGGGTCTGAGCCGGCAGATCTCATCCCTGGAGAAGGAGCTGGAGATCCGTCTCTTTGAGCGGACCACCAGGGAGGTGAAGCTGACCCGGGCCGGGGATATCCTGCTGTGGAAGTGGCAGAACATCCCGGCCATGATCCAGGAGTCGGTTCACATGGCCAGGGAGGACAATGAGAGGGAGAAGAACCGGCTTCACGTGGCAGTGCAGCAGATGAACGGTATGATGGACGTGGTGGGAAGTATCCTGTCCTCCTATGTGGACTTAAAGCCCGGGACGGAATTTGAACTGCGGGAGTATGAAGATATACAGGATCTGACAGAGGGAACTCCGCCGGATCTGACCATTATGATTAATATGGCTTTTGATTTCGGGAAGTTCCAGGACCGGTTCGGCTGGACGGAGATCCATGAATTTCCTCTCTACTATGTATTTTCCAAGAAGAATCCCCTGGCCCAGGTCAGGGAACTGAATCCGGATTCCCTGAAAGACCAGACACTGCTCTGCATATTTAAAAATAACATGGGGATTACCGGTATGAAAATACTGGACTTTCTGGGAGATGCAGGATATCTTCCTCCGAAGATCCGGTATTTTGAGAATTTCGAAAGCCTGGAGCTGGCTCTCAACGCAGGGGAGGGGATTCACATCGGATATAAGGGGTTTTATCACGATTTCGGAGACCGGCTGGCCATGCTTCCCCTCCCAAACCCTGAATCCCAGGCCGTTGCCAAGGTGATGGCCATCTGGAAGACAGAGAACGAGGGCAGGATGCGCCCCCTGGTGAATTATCTGAAAGAAATTGGTTAGCTTCAGCTAAAGTAAAAACCAAAAAGTGAAACATTAACACGTTATGGTTGTTAATTGTCCGCATTTTGATGTTAGACATTATGGCCGTATCTGTCTAAAATACAAATGGTTGGTTTGTAATGTTATGGGGGAAAGCCATTGGTTTCAATGGTCGGTTCCCCCTGTTTTTTTCTAGGCAATTAACAAGAATTATGAAGTGAAAGGAAAGAGGAGAAGATGAAAAAAGGGACAAAACGCGCGGTTTGGGCGGTTGTGGTTATTGTCATAGCCGTATTATTGTTTCTGCGCCTGACCAAGAAAGAGGAATTTGCCGAAGCGGCGGCAGATCCGGTGGTAGCGGTGCAGACACCGCAGATAGGCGATATACGCCTGACCACCAGCCTGATCGGTACAATTGAACCGGCCGATGTGGTATATATTTATCCTAAAATGGGCGGCGATGTGACGGCTGTCAATATTAAAGCAGGCGACACGGTGACAGCCGGGCAGGTGCTTGTGGAGATTGACACCAAGCAGGTGGACACCACCAGAACTTCCATGGAGGCCGCCAGGGTCAGCATGCAGAGCGCTCAGAACGTGCTGGACCGCATGACGCCCCTCTTCGCTTCCGGCTACATATCCGCACAGGATTACGATGGCTACAAGGCCCAGGCCGATGCCTCAAGGCTGCAGTTCGAGGCGGCTCAGATTAATTATAATAACCAGCTGGAGTTCAGCAACGTGACCTCGCCCATCAGCGGGCGCGTGGAGCAGTGCAATGTGGAGCTTCACGACACTGTGGCCCAGTCATCCCAGATGCTGGTTATCGCGGGTGAGAACGGCAGGGTGGTCTCCTTCTATACCACAGAGAAGGTTAAGAACAACTTAAATGTGGGAGATCCCATGGTTTTAACCAAGGACGGCACTGAGTATGACGGCACAATCACTGAGATCAGCAACATGGCTGAGGCCTCTGTGGGCCTGTTCAAGGTGAAGGCCTCTGTTGCGGACAGCGGGTCCATGACTCCGGGAACGGATGTGGAGCTGGAGGTGCTGAAGGATTCGGCCCAGGGCGCTATGCTGATTCCGGCCAACTGCGTTTACTACCGCGGCGGAAAAGGATATGTGTATACATACGATCCAAATGAGAGCGTGATCCATGAGGTGGCTGTGGAGACAGGTATCTTTGACGCAGAGAACATTGAAATCAAATCAGGTTTGACCATGGAAGACCAGGTTCTGACAACCTGGACGTCCGAGCTGAAAGAAGGAACCAAGGTAGCCCTGGCGGGCAGCGAGGCTGCAGCAGAGCAGGCACCATCCGAAGCACAGACCGCGGCTGAATAAGGAGGACAGAGAATATGGGTTTAACAAAATTCGTCCTGAAACGGCCGGTCACCACGGTACTGATGATTCTGTGCCTGGTGGTATTCGGTATTCAGGCCTTGATGTCGTCCCCGCTGGAGCTTATGCCGGAAATGAATATGTCCATGATCGTAGTCATGACACCTTACCCCGGCGCCAGCCCTGACGATGTCAGCGAGCTTGTTACAAAAAATGTGGAGGACCAGGTGGGCACCCTCAGCGGACTGGACACCATTTCCTCCATGTCCCGTGAAAATGTATCCATTGTTATGCTGAAGTATGACTATGGTACAGACATGGATAAGGCCTACAATGATCTGAAGAAACAGATGGATCTGGCCAAGGTATCCATGCCTGATGAGGTAAATGACCCCATCATGCTGGAACTGAACACCAACCTGATGGCCAATATGGTACTGGCAGTCAGCAAAGAAAACACAGCAAACCTTTACAACTATGTAAACGACAACGTAGTCCCCGAGCTGGAGAAGCTGTCCACTGTGGCAGAGGTATCGGTTAACGGCGGCAGCCAGGAGTATATCCGGGTGGAGCTGCTTCCTGAGAAGATGAACCAGTATGGGGTAACCATGAGTTCCATCTCCTCGGACATCGGGAACGCGGACCTGGCCTATCCGGCAGGCAGCGCCAAAATGGGCGACCAGAAGCTGTCCGTTTCCACAGATCAGAAGTTCGATACCCTGGAAAGTCTTCAGGACGTCCCTCTGACCGTGAACAGCAAGAACACCGTCTACTTAAGCGATGTGGCCAATATCTACATGGGCGAGGACCAGGTCAGCAGTATCGCCCGGTACAACGGCCAGGACACGCTGGCAGTCTCTGTCACCAAACAGCAGGATTCGGCCACGCTGGATCTGTCCTCGGACGTGCGGGATACAGTGGATGAGCTGACAACCGCGGACCCGGATCTGCAGATCACCGTGGTCAGCGATGACAAGGATTCCATCATGTCCTCCCTGACTTCCGTGTTCCAGACCATGCTGGCAGCCATTGTGATCTCCATGATCATTATCTGGCTGTTCTTCGGAGACCTGAAGGCCTCACTGATTGTAGGCAGCTCCATTCCTGTATCCATCCTGGCGTCCTTTGTGATGATGAATATCGTGGGCTTCTCCATGAACGTAATCACCCTGAGCGCCCTGGTGCTGGGTGTCGGAATGATGGTAGATAACTCCATTGTAGTGCTGGAGAGCTGTTTCAGGGCCACCACGGACACCGGGTTCAAGGCATTTGCCAAGGCGGCGCTGGACGGAACCGGCGTGGTGTACGAGTCGGTTGTAGGCTCCACGCTGACCACCTGCGTGGTGTTCCTGCCACTGGCCATGCTGGCAGGCATGACGGGCATGATGTTTAAGCCTCTGGGCTTTACCATCGTATTCTGTATGGTGGCGTCCCTGATCTCATCCATCACCGTAGTGCCTCTGTGCTACATGAACTACAAGCCCATTGAGCGCAAGACGGCGCCTCTCTCCAGACCGGTTGAGAAGATGCAGGATAAGTACCGCCAGATCATGAGAAAGCTTCTGAAGCGGAAGGGCCTGGTTATGCTGACTTCGGTAGCGCTTCTGGCGCTGTCCATCCTGATGGCTGCTAACCTGAGGACCGAGCTGATGGGCGAGGACGATATGGGCCAGATCACAGTCACCGTGGAGACCAAGCCGGGCCTGCAGATTGAGCAGGTTGACAGCATCCTCTCGAAGGTGGAGGCCGTGGTGTCCCAGGACCCCAACTTAGAGGACTATCTGACCCAGTACGGCAGCGGCGGCAGCAGCCTGGGAGGCAGCATGAGCTCCAATCCCACGGTTACCGCGTACCTGCTGAAGGACCGGAAGATGGATACGGACGATGTGGTGAAGGTGTGGCGCAAGCAGCTGGAAGACATTCCTAACTGTAACATTACCGTCAAGGCCAACTCCACCATCGGCTCCATGATGGGCACCAGCGACACTTACCAGGTAATCCTGCAGAGCACCAACTACGATGACCTGAAGGCGGACAGCGACCGCATTGTGGCGGACTTAAACAGCCGTCCGGAGCTGACCAAAGTACACTCTGATCTGGAGAACGCGGCGCCTGTGGTGAAGGTCCGTGTCAACCCCATCAAGGCCAAGGCCGCAGGGCTGACGGCAGCCCAGATCGGCGGCTCCTTAAACAGCATGCTCAGCGGCTTGACGCCTACCACCATGGAGATCGACGGCCAGGACGTGGACATCAAGGTGGAATACAGCCAGGACCGTTATGAGATGCTTTCTCAGGTTCAGAATATCGTGCTGCAGACGCCGAAGGGCGGAGCAGTTGCCCTGACAGATGTGGCGGACTTCGTGTTTGAGGACAGCCCGGCCACCATCATGCGCCAGGATAAACAGTACCGCGTGACCATCAGCGGCACATACACGGACAGCGCTACCGAGAACACTGCCAAGGAGCTGGAGAAGATTGTGAAGCCCCAGCTGAGCAGAAGCGTCAGCGTTGCCTTAAACGACATGCAGAAGTCCATGAATGAGGAGTTCACCAACCTGGCCAAAGCCATTGCGCTGGCCATCTTCCTGGTATTCGTTGTCATGGCCTGCCAGTTTGAGTCACCCAAGTTCTCAATCATGGTTATGACCACCGTGCCCTTCTGTCTGATCGGCGCATTCGGCCTGCTGTGGATTGTGGACAGTGCCATCAGTATGACCTCCCTTCTGGGCTTCCTCATGCTGGTCGGTACAGTTGTAAACAACGGTATCCTCTATGTGGACACCGTGAACCAGTACCGTCAGACCATGGATATGGAGACAGCCACCATTGAGGCGGGGGCTACCCGTCTGCGGCCTATCCTGATGACCACCCTGACAACGGTTATGTCCATGCTGCCCATGGCTCTGGCCCTTGGAGACAGCGGCGCCACCACTCAGGGACTGGCACTGGTTAATATCGGCGGCCTGACAGCCTCCACCGTTCTGGCCCTGCTGATGCTGCCCGCATACTACAGTGTGATGAACCGGGGCGGCAAGCAGAGCATTATGGCGGACTAGAGGGTGTCTGAAAATTGCTTTCCGTCAGCTGTGCGTCACACTTTGTGGGAGATTTGGCCCCGATGAAGGAGGCGTAGCGGGCTACGT
>URUZ01000267.1 GCA_900551225.1 uncultured Clostridium sp. | reverse complement strand
GTCCTGGATATCACAAGGGATACAGGATTTGATGATGTAAATGCCAGAAGTATTGCAGGTAAATTGCAATGTTCTACCCGGCCAATATTTACTTGTTATGAAAACATGGATCAATTAAAAAACGATTTCCTTGCTTTTGCATATGATTATTATGAGCAGTATGTTACTGATTACAGCCGTTCTGTCAATGTCAGTTCCGAGCTGTTCCTTCCCCTTTCATATATTGAATTTGCCCAGGAAGAAACACATTTATTTAAGCTTTTGTTTATAAATGATATGGATCTGAAGATGGCCGAAGCCGCGGATTTTTATAAGGAAATTGATAATGAAAAAAAGGCCTGTTTATTTTCCGAAGCCATAGGAATAGAGTTAGAACGGGCAAAGGTGATTTATTTAGATTTGTTCCTCTATACTCACGGTATAGCAGTTTTAGCCGCTTCGAAAAAAATAACATTGAACAGAGTTAGTGCTGAAAAAATGGTAAAAAATGTATTATCAGCATTTATCAGACAAGAAAAACAGCTATGACAGAGGGAGCACAATATGAAAACAAACCAATACTTAATTGACTTTTACAATCATTATGACGAGGACAGCCGGTTGGCACTAAAGCATGGATCAGTTGAGTTTCTCACCACTATGCATTACATTGAAAAGTACATAAAACCAGGCCACCGTGTGCTGGAAATCGGCGCCGGAACCGGCCGCTATTCCCACGCTTTGGCACGTCAGGGGTATGCTGTTGACGCTGTGGAATTGGTGGAACACAACATTGATATTTTTCGTAAAAACATCCAGCCCTGTGAGCAGATAACCATTGCCCAGGGCAATGCGCTGGATCTGTCTGCTATTCCGGACAATGTGTATGACATAACGCTGCTGCTAGGCCCGCTGTATCATCTCTATAGCAAAGAAGATAAACAGCAAGCGCTTCGCGAGGCCATCCGGGTAACCAAACAGGGCGGCGTGATTTTTGCAGCCTATGTGATATCCGATGGCTGCCTCCTTGACGAAGGGTTCAGCCGCGGAAATATCAATGTGGCCGAATACATTGAAAAAGGCCTCCTTGACCCCCAGACATTTGCCGCTGCTTCCGAGCCAAAAGATTTATTTGAACTAGTCCGAAGAGAAGACATCGATGATCTGATGACCGCATTCTCCACAACCCGGCTGCATTACGTAGCGGCGGACGGTTTCGCCTTATGCATGCGCGAGGCGGTGGATGCAATGGACAACGACGCATTTGAGCTATACTTGAAGTACCACTTCGCCACCTGTGAGCGGGAAGATTTAGCGGGTATTACCAGCCATGCAGTTGACATTTTCAGAAAATAAGAGGAATCAGCGTAGAAGCCTCAGGCCAACTGTTATCATCGGCCTGAGGCTTCTACGCTGCCCCGATTTAAAATCCTAACTGAACAACCGTCAACGAACGATTCATATATCCCAAAACAGGGAAATTCGTACTGATACTTGCTCCTATTTCATCTCCGGCTGATAAGGCCGCTTGAGCAACAAACGTTGTGCTGCTTCTGTTTGGTATTTTAAAATACGTGGAAGTATCACCGAAAATAGGTATGCCATTGACTGTGATAATAGCAAGTAGGTATGGCTGATCCGTATCCGGACTAACCGTCGCCTCTGCATTGATGGAAATCGTAATCTGGAAAATGCCACTTCTTCCTGCTACCAATTCATTACCGGTTTGGCTGACCGTCATATTTGATAACGGCCCTGCCACGCTAAACGGCACTGCTGTAAGCACATCTCCAGGTATCTCTACTGTGCCCCCTCTCAGCGAACCATAAGCCAGCACCACTTCCCCGGTGGGGCCTGCTAGTCCAATGGGGCCAGTAGGGCCGGTTACTCCAGCTAGTCCAGTTGGACCAGTTGGGCCGGTTGCCCCGACTAGTCCGGTAGAACCGGTCGGACCGGTTGCTCCCGCTAGTCCGGTTGGACCAGTTGGGCCGGTTGCCCCCGCTAGTCCAGTTGGACCAGTCGGGCCGGTTGCCCCCGCTAGTCCGGTTGGACCAGTCGGACCTGTTGCTCCGGCTAGTCCAGTTGAACCGGTTGGACCTATTGCTCCCGCTAGTCCGGTCGAACCGGTTGGACCCGCTAGTCCAGTTGGACCAGTCGGGCCGGTTGCCCCCGCTAGTCCGGTGGAACCGGTTGGGCCGGTTGCTCCCGCTAGTCCGGTGGAACCGGTTGGGCCGGTTGCTCCTGCTAGTCCGGTTGGACCGGTCGGGCCTATTTCTCCGGCTAGTCCGGTCGATCCAGTCGGGCCTATTGCTCCTGCTGCTCCAGTTGGACCGGTTGGGCCGGTAACTCCGGCTGCTCCAGTTGGACCAGTCGCGCCGGTTGCTCCTGCTAATCCGGTTGGACCGGTCCGGCCGATAACTCCAGCTAATCCGACAGGGCCGGTAGGACCTGTTGCCCCTGCTTGTCCAGTCGGACCAGTGAGCCCAGTCGGACCAGTGAGCCCAGTTGGACCAGTGGGGCCAGTTGCTCCAGTGGGGCCAGTTGCTCCAGTGGGGCCAGTTGCTCCAGTGGGTCCGGCGGTTCCCGCCAATCCCGCATTCCCAGTCGGACCGGTAACACCAGTAAATCCCGTGGCGCCTGTCGGGCCGGTTGGGCCTGTGGCGCCCGTAGGACCAGTGATTCCGGTATTACAATGATGTCCAGCATTACAACAACATTGTCTATTGCAGCGGCTGCAACATTTATCATCATGATTGCTATTTATCATAACTTAAATACCTCTTGTTCTCAATTTAATAGTGAAGAGTATCTACACCTCATTCACTACTATCATATGTGTTGGACAAAAAATGGTACCTGGACATGTGCACGCTGAATCCATAAAACCGCCAGCCCGTCCATCCTCCTCACCACATAAAAATCCCAGGCCAACTATAAATGTCAACCCGGGATTCCCTGCTATGTTTATAATATCTGCCCATATTCATTCCTGATACGCTTCTTTCTAAAAAGTATAGATATGCCTACCATTTCCATACAGATCAAAGGATAAATACAACCTATTTTCTAGCAATCAGCCCTCTCACCGCTACTTATGATACGGTTCCCCCGCCGCAATCCGAAAACTCCTATAAACCTGTTCCAGCAAAATCACCCGCATCAACTGATGCGGAAATGTCATGGGGGAGAAGCTGAGAGCATAGTCCGCCCGCTTCATCACTGCCTCCGACAGCCCCAGGGAGCCGCCGATCACGAATACAATCTGGCTCACCCCCTCCACGCCCAGGCGTTCTATCTTTTTAGACAGGGCCACTGAGTCCAGCATTGTCCCCTGGATAGCCAGGGCAATCACATAAGAACCGTCCTTGATCTGGGCCAGAATCCGCTGGCCTTCTTTATCCTTGATCTGCTCCTCCAACGCCTCACTGGCTCCGTCCGGCGTCTTTTCATCTGCCAACTGGATAATATCCAGCTTGCAGTAGCGGCTCAGACGCTTCACATATTCTTTGATGGCCTCCTCAAAAAAACGTTCTTTAATCTTGCCTACAGTAACCAGCGTTATCCGCCACTCTCCAATCCAACCTTTTTCAATATAGTAGACTACATTGTCCTATAAGTCAAGTTCGTGTATACTGTTAATATCTCCAACAAAACAAATACCAGATAGGAGCCTCACTATGGATTTAGAATTAATCCTCCTGATCCCCTTGGATCAGATCGCCAAACTAAGCCTGACAGAGATTATGGCCTGCTGGGGCGGCCAGGTATTCTCCCGGACCCCTAGGGAATTCCGATATGGGGACTCCCTGCATTTCCTAGAATCCGTGGACCTCCGTTATTATCAGAGCTGCCTGAAAGGACGCCTGGACCTGAGCGGCTGGATCGCCCTGTACTTAAAAGACAACCTCCTGTCGGAAATGTCCTATCAGATCAACACCGGCACATTTAGCCGGCAGGCCTGCCCGCTGACCGCTCTCATCCACGAGGTTTACACCACCCTGGACACCTTCTGCCTCATCAAGTTCCTTTATGAAGAGCAGATCCACCACATCTATACCCCCAATGACGAGGAAGAGGCCGTCCTCCTCCTGCTCCAAAGCCTGGACTGGGAGAATCCCACCGGCATCATTCTCATCAAAAATGCGTAAACATATGGCCGGTGCAGAATTAACTGCCCCGGCCACACCTTTATTCATATATTGACGTTCCCAGCCACCGCCCTGACTCACCAGGTCCACAGCCGCCCTCTCCGCCGTCGGCCGCCAGCCGCAAGTCGAAGCCAGCCGCCTCCTTATAATCCCCTCTCTCTCAATGAAACTTATAGTAAATCTCGTTCCACTTCAGCTCATTCTTCAGCTGGCGGATATTGGTATCCTTATCAATATACACAGCCTCAATGCCCATTGCCGCGGCCCAGTCTCCCATCTGCTCTGCAGAGAGATCATAGGAAAATGCCGTGTGGTGCGCTCCGCCCGCATAGATCCAGGCAGCCGCACCGATCTCCAGATTGGGTTCCGGCAGCCAGAATGCCGTGGCAACCGGAAGTTTTGGCATGGGCTGGTCCGCCCGCCTCACATCCACATCATTGATGATCAGACGGAACCGGTCGCCCAGGTCGATGAGGGAGGTTGCCACGCCGTGGCCTTCCTTTGCCGTGAACACCAGGCGGGCCGGATCTTCCCTGTCTCCCATGCTCAGCGGGCACTCCTTGATGGAGATCGGCCCGTCTGCAATAGTGGGGCACACCTCCAGCATATGGGCCTGGAGAATCCCCTCACTGCCCTTCACCAGGTTATAGGTGTAATCCTCGAAAAATGAAGTCCCTTTGGCGTCCTTTGTACCCGCTGCCATAATCTTCATCAGCCGCACCATGGCCGCTGTCTTCCAGTCGCCCTCAGCGCCGAAGCCGTAGCCCTTTTCCATCAGCCGCTGAATCGCCAGCCCCGGAAGCTGCTTAAGCCCGCCAAGATCCCCAAAGTGGGTGACAATGGCCTGATAGTTGTTGGCTTCCAGGAAACGCTCAAAGCCCAGCTCAATCTGTGCCTGCACCGCCGCATGCGCCCTGAACTCCAGCTCATCCCTTCCCTCCAGCAGTATATGGTACTTCTGGTAATACTCCTCCACCAATGCGTCCGTGTCCCCCTTGGACACCGCGTTCACCGCACTCACTATCTCATTGACAGGGTAGGCATCTACCTCCCAGCCGAATTTAATCTGGGCTTCCACCTTATCGCCGTCTGTAACCGCCACATTTCTCATGTTGTCGGCCACCCGCATCACCCGGATATGGGAGGATTCCATCACCCCCACAGCAGTGCGCATCCAGGCCGCCAGCCGTCCCTGGACGTCCGAATCCGCCCAGTGGCCTACAATCACCTTGCGCTCAATCCCCATGCGGCTTACAATGTGGCCGTACTCCCTTCCGCCGTGGGCGGACTGGTTCTCATTCATGAAGTCCATGTCAATCTCGCTGTAAGGGATCTCCTGGTTAAACTGGGTATGGAGATGGCACAGCGGTTTCCTGTACTCCTGAAGCCCCAGAATCCAGCTCTTGGCCGGGGAAAATGTATGCATCCAGGTGATCACACCCGCGCAATCCGGATCTTGATTGGCCTCATTGAAGGTTCTGCGGATTACCTCATTGGTTATCATGGTAGGTTTCAACACCACCTCAAAGGGCAGATTGCCGCTTTTGTTTAATTCCTCCACAATGATTCCTGAGTGCTCCGCCACATGGGCCAGACACTCATCCCCGTAGAGATCCTGTGATCCGGTGCAGAACCAGAACTTATATGCATTTCCTGTCTTAAGCATGATTCATATCCTCCTATTTCTTCTTTTTCAGCATCGTCAGCACGGACTGGAGCACAATGAAGAAGCACAGCAGCGCTGCTATTGTAATCCTGGTCCACCAGGAGGAGAGGGTTCCCTGGAAGGTGATAAATGCCTCGATAGTGGCCTTAATCAGCACGCCGAAGAGGGTGCCCACCACATTGCCCACGCCGCCGGTCAGCAGGGTCCCGCCGATTACGGAGGAGGCGATTGCATCCATCTCAAACCCCTTGGCCTGCTCCACGAAGCCGCCCAGGGTATTCAGGCAGAACAGAATGCTGCCCACGCCGCAGAGAAAGCCATCCAGCACATATGCCTTCAGCTTCACCTTGCGCACATCCAGCCCCAGCATAAGCGCCGACTGCTGGCTGCCGCCCACCGCGTAGATACTGCGGCCGAACTTGGTGTATTTCAGCATGATGAAGGCCAGCACCAGAATCAGCAGGGCAATCACCACCGTTGGGTAGATATACGGGAGCACCAGAATCCCCTTCCGGTTGACCGTACCGCCGAATGGCAGATAGATCTTGGCCTTGGCCCAGGCCATAAACGTCTCATTGGTGATGCTGATCATATCCTTGGAAATGATGGCTGTCATGCCTCGTGCAAAGAACATGCCCGCCAGGGTGACAATAAATGGCTGGATATCCATGTATGCCACCAGAAACCCCTGCACCAGGCCAAACACAACGCCTGTTGCCAGTACAATCAGAACTGCCGGAACCGCTCCGATTCCGCCCCGTTCCATCATCCAGGCCAGCATCATGCAGCCCATGGCCACAAAGGAGCCCACGCTGATATCGATGCCGCCGGTAATCATCACCACAGTCATGCCGATGCCGATGACAATCAGCCCGGCGTTGGACACAAACAGATTCAGAAAGTTCTGCGTCTTTGCAAAGCCCTGCTCCTTAAACAGGATGCAGCCCATGCCGTACATCACGAAGAACAGCACAATGGTAATCAAAAGCAGGAAGCTGGTCTGGTTTAACTTATTCTTCTGTTTCATTTACGCCGCCTCCTTTCCCGCAAGCTTCATTTCATTTTTCTTGGCCAGGGACTTGCGCCATCTTGCGAAGCCCGGCGACTGGAGCGCCACAATGATAACCACCACCGCTGCCTTGTAGACCGGCACCTGGTCGGAAGAAACATGCATGGCGTACAGGGTTGTGGTCAACGCCTGTATGGTATATGCGCCGATGACGGAGCCTGCGATGGAGAACTTGCCGCCGCCCAGGGAGTTGCCGCCGATGGCCACGGCCAGAATGGCATCCAGCTCCATGTTCAGTCCAATGTTGTTGGCGTCCGCGGAATAGATGCGGCTGGAGGAGATCAGCCCCGAAAGCCCTGAACAGAACCCGCAGTAGGCGTAGGTCAGGAAAATGATCATCACCGACTTGATTCCAATGAGCCGGGAAGCCCGCTTGTTGATACCCACGGACTGGATATACATGCCCAGGGCTGTTTTCTTCAATATAATGGAGGTGACCGCCACCACCACAATGGCCACAATAAAGGGCGTTGGCACCGGTACACCCGGCAGGGAAGCCCCCAGCAGCTTGTAGCTGTCCACCCGCACATAGGTAATCTGGCCGTCTGTAATCAGCTGCGCAATTCCCCGTCCCGCGGTGAACATGATCAGCGTTGCCACCATGGGCTGGATGTTGAGCCTGGATACCAGGAAGCCGTTAAAGCAGCCGATGAGGATGGACACCAGAATGGCAGCGATAAATCCCAGTAACAGGGGATTGGCGTAGGCGGTTGCAGCCCGCTCGCCGCCGGAGAGGATATTACAGCACACAGCCGCGCTGACGGCCATGATGGCTCCCACGGAAATGTCCGTTCCCGCTGAGGAGGAAACCACCAGAGTCATGCCCACTGCCAGGATCACCAGCTCAGAGGCACGGTTGATGATGTCGATCATATAGCCATAGAGAACGCCGTCCCGTACGGAGATGGAGAAGAAGCCCGGCGTTGTGATCACATTGACTAACAGCACCAGCGCCAGGCAAAACACAGGCAGGAACAGGCGCTGGGATGTAATTTTCTTCAAGGTTGCATTTTTCATAATCACTGACCTCCCGCAATGGTTGACATGATGGTTGACTGGTTCATTTCATCCCCGGACAGCTCACCCACCTTGGCTCCGTCCCGCATGACCACCATGCGGTCACAGGTTCTCAGCATTTCCTCAATCTCCGAGGAGATGAACACCACCGCCATGCCCTGCTCCGCCAGCTTCACCACCAGCTTCTGGATCTCTGTCTTAGTTCCAACGTCAATACCCCGGGTCGGCTCATCCAGAATCAGGAAATCCGGGTTGGTCAGAAGCCACCGGCCGATGATCACCTTCTGCTGGTTGCCGCCGGACAGGGACTTGATGGGGGTCTCACGGCTGGCTGTCTTGATCTGCAGCATATCAATATATTTGTCGGTGAACTCCTCCTGCTGTTTTCTGCTCAGCAGCCGGAACATTCCCCGCTTGGCCTGAAGGGCCATCATCAGGTTCTC
>URUZ01000266.1 GCA_900551225.1 uncultured Clostridium sp. | reverse complement strand
TCTTTGGACCGGCGCTTTTAGCAAATCATCAGGGCCTTAGAGACACGCTCTCCGTAACCAGGAGCCGGCTCCTCCTCCGTCCTCCCTGTCCCAACCTCCTTCTTTTCTCGGCCAATACCCTAGCCAATGTCCGCGTAACCATTCGCGCCATTAGTACAGTAAGTGGCAAACATCTTCTGATAGATCTGTATATGCATCTCTTCATCCAGAATAATCCGGCGCAGGATCTCCACAATGCAGGGGTCCTTGATCTGGGAGCACTGGTGCTGGTATTTGCTGATGGCCGCCTTTTCGCTGGCAAGGGAATTCTGCAGAAGGGCGGGCAGGCGGGGCGGATAGCGGTTGTAGCCGGGAGTCCAGTAGGCTTTTTTGACGCCGTGCTGGGTCCAGAGCCTGGGGTCCTCGCCCAGCATCCTGGCTAAGGTTCCAAAGATTTTCAGGTGCCGCATCTCCACGATGCTGATTTTATGGAACGCAAGGGACAAATCCTGCTTGTCTTCTGTGACCAGTTGGTTGTATAAATAAAGGGAGACGGCGGACATTTCTGAATTGTCACCACCCATATTATCCAGCATGGCCCGGGCATAGACCGGATTTTTGGCGCTGACGGTGATGGGTGGGTATGGAAGTTCAGAGGCATAAAGTGTTGTTGTATTGTCTTCCATGATATTCTCCTTTCCTGGGATTACTCTTATAAATCTATGAGAGGACAGGAGAAAATATGATCCGTATTTGGAGGGGAACAATGAAGGAACTATTTTCGATCGGCGAGATGGCGGAGCTGTTCCAGGTGAATATCCGCACCCTGCGCTATTATGATGAGATCGGCCTGTTAAAGCCGGAGACCGTGAACCAGGACACGGGATACCGCTATTATTCAACCAAGCAGTTTGAGCGGCTGAACACGATTAAATACCTCCGCACTCTGAACATGCCGCTGGATAAGATGAAGCAGTTTTTCGAGAAAAAGGAAGTCAGGAAGATGGATCAGATTCTGGAGGAACAGCTGGAGGCCACCAGGGAACAGCTGAAACGGCTTCAGAATATGGAACGCCGGTTGGAGCGGCGCCTGGGAGAGCTGCGGTACGCAAGGACAGCGCCTCTGGGGGAGATCCGGGAGGTGGAGATGCAGCCGCGGCGGGCCGCGTACCTGCGCAGGCAGATCCGCCAGGGGGAGAACCTGGAATACCCCATCCGGGACCTGGAGCGGAGCAGCCGTCTGAAATCTGCGGTGTTTCTGGGAAAGGTGGGGGTGTCAATTGGAATGGAGGACCTGAAACGACGGGAATTCAGCAGGTTTTCCGGCATTTTCGTGTTCCTTGAGGAGGAGGAGGGGGATCAGAGCCAATGCCGTCTGCTGCCCGGCGGAACATACCTGGCAATCCTTTATTCCGGAACCCACCAGGAGTCAGCGGCGTACTATGAACGGCTGCTTGACTATATGAAAACCAGGGGCCTGGCCCTGGTCGGGGACTCTGTGGAGATTACCTGGATCGACGCCGGTTTCACTGAGGACCTGGGCCAATATGTGACGGAACTGCAAATACCTGTTAAATATCTGTAAAAAAATGCTTGACCCTCCAGTTGCTGGAGGGTTTATGTTTTATTGTGCGCGGTGAAAACCTGCAAAGCGTGGGGTTCACCGTTGTGCGCGGTGATATGGCTGTTCACCGCCCAAGGCGGCCGGCAGGCCGGTATGATACGTATCAGGAGGAGACCAATGAACCAGGAACAGAATTTAACCCAGGGAAATGTGCTGAAAACGCTGCTGGCGTTTACTATCCCTTTTATTATCGCCAATGTGATCCAGGCCCTTTACGGGGCGGTGGACCTCTTCGTCATCAGCCGCTACTGCTCCCCGGAGAGCGTGGCCGCTGTGTCCACGGGAACCCAGGTGACCCAGATTATCACCAGCATGATCACCGGCCTGACCCTGGGAAGCACCATCATGGTGGGGAAATACACTGGGATGAACAACAGGGAGGAGGTCAGGAAAACCATCGGAACCACCCTGTCCGTATTCGCTGTTGTGGCCCTGATTCTGACAGGTGTTATGCTGCTCTTTGTGGGCAGGATTCTGGAACTTCTGAAAACGCCGGAGCAGTCCTTTGACCTGGCCAGGCAGTATGTGGTAATCTGCAGCTGCGGCATCTTTTTCATCTGTGGATACAATGCCATAAGCGCCATTCTGCGGGGTTATGGGGACTCCAAACGTCCCATGGTGTTCATCGCCCTGTCCTGTGTCCTGAACATCATCGGGGACGTGGTGCTGGTCAAATACGCCGGGCTGGGAGTGGCCGGCGTGGCCCTGGCAACCATCGGCTCCCAGGCAGTCAGCATGGTCTGCGCCATCATTTACCTGAACAGAAGGCAGTTTATCTTTACCTTCCGGCTGCAGAATCTTAAGATTGACAGGGAACGCCTGAGGGAGCTGGCAGTGGTGGGAATCCCTATATCCCTGCAGGAGTGCATGGTCAGACTGTCCTTTCTCTACCTGACCAGCGTCACCAACCGGCTGGGGGTATTCGCGGCCGCGGCTGTGGGCATTGCCAGCAAATCCGATGTGTTCGCCATGCTGCCCGCCACCTCCACTGCCAATGCCCTGGCTGCGGTCACTGCCCAGAACTATGGCGCGGGGAAGCCTGAGCGGGCCAGGGCCTCCCTGGGGGCAGGCGTTGGTTTTGCGCTGGCCGCCTCCGCCCTGTTCTGGCTGTGGGCACAGCTGTCCCCTCAGACCATGATGGGGCTGTTTACCAGAGACCAGGCCATCATTTCCGCAGGCATACCATTTTTTAAATCCTGCAGCTACGACTACCTGGCGGTCAGCATTGTGTTCTGCCTGAACGGATATTTAAACGGGCGGGGCAAGACCATATTTACGATGATCAGCAGCAGCTTCGGCGCATTGGCGCTGCGCATGCCGCTTATCTATGTGGTGTTTACATACTGGCCTGACAATCTGCTGCGGATCGGCGCGGTGGCCCCTACTGTGTCGGGGTTCACAGCCCTGTATACCCTGATATTTGTGTTGTATCTGGTGGGAAAAGAGAGAAAATAGAGTAAGAGCCGCCCGTTTTATTAAAAAATGGGCGTTTTTTACATTTGGCAAAAACATATGGTCTATGCAGTAAAAGTTTGGTATAATTGTACTGCCGGCGGCAGGCCGGCAAAATGCAGGAGAAAATGAAAGGGGAATTGCAAATGGAGGGCAAACAGGATATGCGGTGGCTGGATTGGGCCATGGAGCTGCAGTTTCTCGCACAGGGCGGGCTGACCTACACCAAGGACCGTTTTGACAAGGAGCGTTTTGAGCGGATTCGCCAGATAGCGGCCGAGATGATGGAGTACCGGACGGGATATCCGTCTGAATATATAAAGGACGTATTTTGCAGCGAGACAGGATTCCAGACGCCTAAACTGGACACCCGCGCTGCTATTTTTACGGGGGGAAAGATCCTGCTGGTGCGGGAAAATGACGGCCGGTGGTCCATGCCCGGCGGCTGGGTGGATGTGAACCAGTCTGTGTACGCCAACACGGTGAAGGAGGCGCAGGAGGAGGCGGGCCTGGAGGTAACCCCCCTGAAGATTATCGCGGTCCAGGACCGGAACAAGCACAATCTGCCCCGGTATGCCTATGGCATCTGCAAGGTGTTTGTATTGTGCAGGGAGGACGGGGGCGCGTTTGAACCCAATATTGAGACCACGGAGAGCCGGTATTTTTCGCTGGAGGAACTTCCTGAGCTGGCAGTGGATAAGAATACGCGAGAGCAGATTGAGCTGTGTTTCCGGGCAAATGAAGCGGAGACCTGGGAGGCGGTTTTTGACTGACGCGTCCACAGCCGGGGAGCAGGAATGAAAGAAAAAATAGGTAAATTTAGAAAGCTTACGGTGAACCTGACAGGCCTGTCCGTGATACCCCTGCTGGTGCTGGGGATCGCGGGTATACTGCTGACCTCCATTTTTATATACACCAGTATGCGGGATGAGGTGAGGAGGGGGCTGGAGGTTCTGATGCACTCTTCCAGTGAAGTGTATGACCTGATGTATCCCGGAGAATGGGAGTGGAAAGACAGCGTCCTGAGAAAGGGCGGGCAGGTGATGAACAATGAGAATTCCATCGCGGAACATATAAAGGAGATATCCGGCTCGGATGCCACAGTGTTTTTGGGGGATACCAGGGTGCTGACCTCCATCCGCAGCAGGGACGGTTCCCTGGCCATGGGGACCCACTCTTCGCCTGAGGTGAAGCAGCAGGTTTTGGAACAGGGGGAACCCTACTTTTCGGAGAAGGTGATGGTCAACGGAATATCCTATTTTGGATATTATGAACCACTAAGGGATATGAGCGGATCGGTAATCGGAATGATTTTTGTGGGCCGCCCCCGGGCAGAGGTGATGGAGACAGTGTGGCAGAATATACGGCTGGTCAGCTGCCTGATCTTTGTGGTGGGCGTTCTGACCGGAGCGGTCTCGGTGTTCTACAGCCGACGCCTCATATTCTCTATCAAAAAGACGGAGGAATTCCTGGGCAAGGTGGCGGGCGGAGACATTGCGGTGAAGATGGACCCTTATCTGCTGAAAAGGCAGGACGAGCTGGGAGAGATGGGGCGCTTCGCGCAAATGCTGCAAAGCTCCATCATTGACCTGGTGGGCAGGGACCCGCTGACTGGTATGTACAACCGCAGAAGCTGCACCGCGGCCCTGGAAAATATGATGGGGGAGTTCAAAAAGAAGGGGACACATTTTTCCCTGGCGATTGGGGATATCGATTTTTTTAAACGGGTCAACGATACCTTCGGCCATCAGGCGGGGGACGTGATATTAAAGAAGCTGTCGGCTGTCCTCACCTCCCATATGGAGCGGAGAGGCTTTGTGTTCCGGTGGGGAGGAGAGGAATTCCTGTTCATCTATGAGGGCATGGACAGGGAGGCTGCGGCTGCCTGTCTGGCGGAGCTGCAGACGGATATCAGCTCCAGCGGCCTGGTCTACAAGGACCACCAGATCACAGCAACCATGACCTTCGGCCTGTCGGACTGCCGGGAGGCGGACAGTCTGGATGAGATGATCCGCCTGGCAGACGAGCGTATGTATCTGGGCAAGCAAAACGGCCGGGACCAGATTGTCGGGGGATGAGACGGATTGGGCGGGAAACCTGTGGCCGATAACGTCAGGGCACCAGCCGTTTTATCATGATATTGCGGGGGAGGCTGCCGTACATGGTTAAGCTGGCGGCGACCTCATAGCCCAGATCCAGGAAGCTGCCAAGGCTGCTGCGGTTCTCGGGGTGCACGGTGGCCATCAGATACATGCCGCCGGAGTCCCGCACATAGGATTCCGCCTGGGCCAGCAGCTTTTTCTGCAGCCTGCGGCCGCGGAAGGCGGGGAGCACGGCTGCAGATTCCATATGGGCCGTCTGTTCCAGCTGCTGTGGGGTGAAATCCAGATAGCATCCCAGATTATCCGGCTCCTGACCGGGATAGCGCACAATGAGGAAACCGGCAATTGTACCGTTTACCAGGGCTTTCAATGTAAAGCCCTGGTTTTTTGTGCGCATAAATTCAGGTGCAATGTACTTGCGGATATATTCAGGCGTGTCGATGCAGTACCAGTCCGGGTCCTTCAGCCTGGCTTTGGCGTCAGCCATGATTTCATAGATTGCTTCCACATCGCCGTAATCGGCCTGCACAATCTGTTCCTGCCTGCCGGCCATCCATTTCAGCGCCTGGGCGTAGGCTTCCCGCCCTTCGGGCCGGCTGGTCTCCCGGTCAAAGTCGTGTTCCAGGTTGTAGACCGGATGGAAGCTGGAGCCGGGGATCTGCCGGGCCATCCGCTTGGAGCAGCCAAAGGGCACGTCCTGGTCCGTGGAGCTGGCGGTTAGGAAAGCCGGCGGAAGAAGGGCCAGGTCTTCGGGGGTGAGGGAGTATCGGGACAGTGCGTCCTGGGCCGTGCCGGCCGGGACCAGGGATTCCTGCACCATTTCAGTCTGCTCCCGGCCCATCATCAGCTCCAGCCATTTCCCGGTCTGTCTGGCGTACACGTACAGCAGATACCGGTCCTTCAGCGGCCCGTAGGTCACCGGGCGGCCGCTTTTGTCTGTCAGCCGGTCCACGATGGAGTCATTCATGGAAAGCAGCTTATTATAGTAGGGGCTGGGCCTGGAGAATTCGGGAACCTGGAGACCAGGGTATCCGTAAAAACTCAGAATCCCCACGGGAGCGGGGAGTTTAGCGAGGCGGGCGGTATGGGCCAGGTACAGGGCCAGGTATGCGCCTGCTGACCGGCCGAACAGGAAGTAAGGGCCGCCGGCCTGCTTCAGAAACCACTTCAGGCAGGAGGCCGCCGCATCATGGATCTGTCCGATGGTGCTCTCAGGGGCCAGGGGGTAGTCGAAGCAGTACACGTCATATCCCTGGGCCGTAAACATTTCCAGATATTGGGAAGGGAGGTCATCCCGGGTGCCGCACAGCAGGCCGCCGCCGTGAAAATAGAGGACGGAAGCCAGAGGCCGGGTCACGGAGGCGTGCTGTCCATCTTCTGCGGCACAGTGCACGTCCACATGGAGCGCTATTCCATCTGCTGAGGTAAATTCGTATGTATTCATGTGAGTTCTCCTAATCTTTTATATTTTACCGCCTTCGTCAGCTCATCAGCCTGAACAGCCGGGAGGCGATCTGGGCTTCCAGGATCATCTCCGGGTCTGAGAAGTCAAAGGGCAGTCTGGCAGTGATCTGGCTGACGCGGTAGCGGATGGTCTTGGGGTGCAGGTACATGGCCGCGGCAGTCTCGGCAAAGCTCTGGTTGTGGTCCAGGAAACAGGACAGGGTGTCCATCAGCTCCGGGGATTCCTGGCGGAACCGCAAAAAGGCGGGTGGAATAAAATGATCCAGGTTATCCAGGTTGTCGGTGGAGAGAAACAGTTTGTAGACCCCCAGATCATCATATGTATAAACCGTGTCGGAACGGTGGAACAGGTGGAGAATCTTCTGGGTATCCAGCACCTCCTGGTTCAGCCGAGGAATGTCGCTTACGCCGCCGGTGGTGCTGATGGCGGTCTGGGAGTGGAAGGCGGGCAGGTTGATCTGGGCAGCCATGCTCTGCAGCAGCCCGGCGGCCATCTCCCGGGTGAACAGCTCCTCATCCCTGGAAAAATTGTTGAGGAAGGTGATGCGGTCCTGTTTTTCCAGGAATGCGATATTGAACCATCTCTGTTTCAAACTGCTTCTCAGCCAGCGGAAGCAGCCTGAGGCCCAGTCGGGGTTCTTCATCAGCTCCTCGTTCTCAGGAGTCAGCCGGATCATCATGATCTGATAGTGGGGGGACCGGTCCATGTGGATCTGGCGCAGCAGGTCATCTATCTTTTCCCTGGTGTAGATCCGTCCGTTTAACAGGTCGTTGATCAGGTTGTTGTTAATGTGGAATAAATTCTGGGAAACAGAATATTGCTTTAACAGCTCCATCTGCAGAAAACTGACCACATTTTCAATGACCATGAAATCGTCGTTGCTGATGTCCCGGTTCTTGGTATGGATCACCAGGTCACAGTCCTCCTGCTCCAGATTGGGCACGTGGACGCTGATCTGCCTGAACACGCTGTCCGTGTTGACCCGCAGGTAGCGGACCGTGTTGGAATAATACTGGAAGTTCATAAACTGGGTGGAGGGGATGAGGGCACTGTCCAGAATCTCGTACTGGTCGTAGTAGAAGCTGGTGCCCACCTCGGTGTTCTTGGTCTTATTGATCAGCGTCACATTGCAGGAGATCATCTTCTTTAATTCATGCAGAATGGTATGTACCGACGGCTCCTTTAATGCCAGGCGGGTCAGCTGGTTGTGCACCTGGTAATGCCGGTTCAGCAGGGTCACGTTCTGGTCGATCAGGGGACTTAGGATCTGCAGGACCACTGCCTCATACTTGACCTCCTTGGACAGCTGGATCAGGGGGATGGCGTACTGGTTGCACAGGGATATGGCCGCGGGGGGAATATCTGTCAGCAGGCGGTCCAGCTTGATCACCAGGGCGCTGATGCCGATCTGGTGGAGCTTTAAAAAGAAGCTGCGTACTTCGTCCTCATCTAAGTCCTTCAGTGCAAAATAGCTGGTGAGGATGATCTCACCCTCCCGCCCCCAGCTCTCAATGTCAGCGGCCTCCAGCACCATGATGCCGCTGACTTCGCGGTTCAGCCCGTCCACTCCGGCGATGACCTTGGCGGTTGCCAGAGAGGGAAGCTCTAATGCTTGTTTTATATCCATGCTGTCTCCTTTGCGTTATCCATAATGGATAAAAAAATACCGAATATTTGCTTTTTATTGCCGATGATAATACAAACCATCTACTTTATACTTATCATAACATAAAGG
>URUZ01000265.1 GCA_900551225.1 uncultured Clostridium sp. | reverse complement strand
TCATTATGTTATTATGTAATTATGAAAATGCAGGAAAGGAGAACATGATGGACTTATTAGAGATACCACGTTTAATTGATATCAGCGGGGTCCGGGCCAATGTGACTATAGAAGAGCTGGATCAGATTATCAGCCTGGCAAAGCAGCATCGGTTTATATGTGCATTCGCCATGCCGTGCTTTACAAAATATATGGTGGACCGGCTGCAGGATGAGCCTGATATCATGGTGGGCGGCGTGGTTGGATTCCCCTCAGGGGCGGATACCACATTTGTGAAGGTGGCGGACGCCAGGGATATGATCGCAGCAGGTGTGGATGAGCTGGATATGGTGATCAATGTAGGTGCGCTGAAATCAGGCCGGTATGAGATGGTGGAGTCGGATATCCGGGCAGTGGTGGAGGCGGCAGGAAGCCTGCCGGTGAAGGTGATCCTGGAAGTTGCGTATCTGACGGATGAGGAGATTGTAAAGGGGGCCCGGATCGCAGTGGGGGCAGGCGCCAGATATGTTAAGACGGGAACCGGATGGGCGCCCAGGCCCACAACTGTGGATCACATCAGGCTGATCAAGAGCGCGGTCGGAGATGACGCACTGATCAAGGCCGCGGGCGGTGTGAGGGACCTGGACACCCTGCTCCAGATGGTGGAAGCGGGCTGCAGCAGGTTTGGCATCGGGGTAAATTCCATTATTAAGATAATGGATGAAGTCTACCGCCGGGCGGGAGTTAAGCCGCCGCCGGTCCGCGGGTGATGTGAGGGAAGCTTTGCGGGGAAGGATGGATGATATGAGATATATAATTTCCTATGATCTTGGAACAGGTGGTACTAAGGCCTCTCTGTTTGATGAACAGGGGACGTCCTGCGCCCACACATTTGTATCCTGTGATACCTTTTATCCCAGGGAGAATTTCCGGGAACAGAGGCCGGAGGACTGGTGGGAGAGTGTGAAGGTATCCACCAAGCTGCTTCTGGAGAAAACGGGGATTGACCCGGAGTGTATACAGGCGCTGGCAGTGTCCGGACACAGCCTGGGGGCGGTTCCAATGGGCATGGATGGATCGCTGCTGGCGGAATATGTCCCGGTTTGGAATGATGCGAGGGCCGGGCTGGAGGCGGAGGAATTCTTCCGGAGCGTGGATGAGAATACGTGGTATGAGACTACGGGCAATGGTTTCCCGGCTCCCCTGTATGCAGTGTTTAAAATAATGTGGTACAAGAAAAACCAGCAGGAATTATATGAAAAAACCAAGGTTTTTATAGGCACGAAAGATTATGTAAACTATAAACTGACAGGTGTACTCTGTACGGATGCCTCCTATGCCTCGGGAAGCGGCGTGTATTCGCTGGAGAAGAGCGGGTATGTGGAGGAATACATAGAGGCCAGCGGCATTTCCGGGGAGAAGTTTCCAGATATTTATCCGTCCACCCATATAATCGGGACGGTTCTGCCGGAGGCGGCAGAGGAGCTGGGCCTGTGGCCGGGAACCCAGGTGGCCTGCGGCGGCGTGGACAATGCCTGTATGGCTCTGGGGGCGGCCTGTTTCATGGATGGGGATGTGTACACCTCCCTGGGGACCAGCGCATGGATCGCCGTGTCATCTGGAAAGCCCATTGTGAACCGGGAGACAAGGCCCTATGTGTTTGCCCACTGTATTCCGGGGAAATACGTGTCGTCTGTGGCAATCTTCTCGGCGGGCAATTCCTTTCGCTGGGTCCGCAACACATTGTGCCCGGACTATGTAAAAATGGAAAAAGATGGGAAATGTGACGCATATGACCGGATGACGGAGGAGGCGGAGGGGGCACCGCTGGGGGCCAACCGTCTGATCTTTAACCCCAGCCTGGCCGGCGGCACCAGCCTGGACAAGAGCCAGAACATCAGGGGGCTGTACGCAGGACTGGATCTGAGACATACCAGGGCGGATATGATCCGGGCTTCCATGGAGGGGATCTCCATGAACCTGCGGCTGGTGATGGACAGCCTGGAACGGGAGCTGCCCCTGTCAGAGGATATGCTGCTGGTGGGAGGCGGAGGCAAGAGCCGCTTCTGGCGGGAGATATTCGCAGCGGTGTATGAAAAAAATATGATAGAGACCAATGTAGGGGAAGATGCGGGCAGCCTGGGAGCCGCGGCAGTGGCTGCGGTGGGCTGTGGGATGTGGAAGGACTTTGAGATAGTGAAGGAACTCCACCGCACGGTGAGCGTGGCAAAGCCTGACAGGGAGATGGCGGACGGATACCGCAGGCTGCTCCCTGTGTTCAGGAAGATATCGCAGATGGCCTCAGACATGGGAGATATGCTGAGTGAACTGTAACAACCAAAAGGATAAGGAGGATTTTTCTTATGAAAAAGGCATTAGCAATTGTATTGGGACTCACAATGACACTGAGTCTGGCGGCATGCGGCAGCAAGACAGCGGGTACGCCGGCATCGGAAGGGCAGACCACGGCAGGGGGAGCAGCCACAGAGGGCACGTCCCAGGCTGGCAAGGAGACTGTGGCAGCGGGGGACGGCATGTACTTCGCAGTATCCCTTGGTTGGATGGAAAATGCCTCTGGCCAGAGACAGAAATTCGCATTCGAGGAGGCGTTTAAGAAGAACGGTATCACCAATTATGATATCGTGGACGCCAACTATGATGCCAAGAAGCAGTCTGAACAGATCCAGGCTTTTATCGCCAAGAAGCCGGCGGCCCTGTTCGTGACTCCCTCTGATCCGGTGGGCATCGCGGAGGCGGTGAAGACCGCGACTGAGTCCGGAATCAAGGTGTTCTGCTCCGATGGATATGTGCCGGGCGCAGAGGTGGTATCCAGCGTGATGTTCAACAACTATGCAGGCGGCAGCAAGACTATGGAATATCTGGGAGACCGTCTGATAGAGCAGTATCCTGACGGCGACATTGTCATCGGTATGATTACACTTCCCTCCAACGAAGGCTGGGATGCCAGAGAGCACGGCGCGAAAAATGTTCTCTCACAGGAGAAATACGCCAGAATTAAAGTTAAATATGAGTGGCCCTGGGATTCCACAGGCGCTGTGACACCTACGGATACCATCTCCTCCTGGATGGCAGCTGATACGAATAAAGAGATCAAGGCAATCTGGTGCGCATGGGACGGAGCGGCGTTTGAGGGGCTGGCAGTCACTGCGACCACACGGCCGGAGATTGTTTACACCGGTTCCGACGGCGGTGAGGAGTGCTATAAGAAGATGCAGCAATACCCGGATCAGTTCGTTATGACCCTGGCGGAGTCCGTATATGCAATGCCGACCCAGCTGGTGGGCTATGCCATTACCAATATTGACGGCGGCCGTGTACCGCGTATCGTTATGAGCCCAGGCTATGCCATCACCAGCAGCATGATTACAGATGTATTTTCCATCAAGGATAAGACCACGGATATGGACGGACAGACCAAAACTGCCTGGGAGCTGGCCCTGGATTATGACCTGCCGGGGTATACGGATGCGCTGAATGCGCTTCTGGAGAGCAACGGGCTTGATCCTGCGTGGGTTCCCACTGTTTAATGCAGATACAAGGATGACCGGATGAGAGCGGCGGGGGGATTCCCCCGGAGGCGGTGGAACGCCGGCGGGGCCTGGGTTTCGCCGCTCTTGCAGATTTTTAAAGGAGCTTAAGACTATGGAGCAGATTCGTTTGGAATTAAAAGGGATCAATAAACAGTTTACTGCGGTGAAGGCGCTGGACAATGCATGTTTTTGCCTGAAGCACGGGGAGGTTCATGCACTGCTGGGGATCAACGGAGCTGGGAAATCCACACTGATTAAGGTGATATCCGGAATCTACTCCAAGGACAGCGGCGAGATCTGCATGGATGGGAGACCTGTCGCCATCAGTAAACCACAGGATGCCATCAGGCTGGGGATCTCCACGGTATATCAGGACCCGCAGATGATTGAGAGTTTCACGGGATACGAGAACATATACCTGGGAGTGGAAAATGATAAGTCCTGCAACGTGACGCCCATCTCCCGCAGCGAGATGAAGAGCAGGGCAAAGGCATTGCTTGAGGAATACCCGCTGGATATTGATGTGGAGAAGCCGGTTCACAGTTTAAGCGCTATTGAGCGGGAGATTCTGGCGGTGCTGCGGGCGCTGAGCAAGAAATGCGATGTGCTGATCCTGGATGAACCCACGTCCATTCTGACGGAGAAGGAGAAACATGTGCTCTTTGACTTTGTGCGCAGTCTGAAGGCCAAGGGCGTTTCCGTGATCTATATCACCCACCATCTGGACGAGGTGGAGAAGATATGCGATGCGTTTACGGTGTTTAGAAATGGCAGGAACATCGCATATGAGGAAGTGAAGGACCACAGGGTGGACGCCCGCCATATCGCGGAGCTGATGCTGGGGGAGAAGCTGGAACAGCTGTACCCTCCAAAGACCAGGGAATATCTAGGCGGCGCAGTGATGGAGGTCAGGAATATCTGCCTTGGCGGGCGGCTGAACAGAGTCAGCCTGATGGCCCATAAGGGGGAGATCCTGGGAATATTCGGCCTGGTGGGATCAGGTATTGATGAGATATCCAAGATCCTGTATGGGGCGATGTACTACGATTCCGGTGAAATACGGATTCATGGGCAGGCGGCGGATTTAAAGGACACGGGAACTGCCATAGCCAAAGGCATTTACCTGGTGCCGGGGGACCGGAAGGCAGAGGGGCAGATCGGCAGTCTGGAAATCGCCCAGAATATCACCCTGTCCAAGCTGTCCAGGATATCCGGCCGTTTTGGCCTGGTGAGCAGGAAAAAGGAGCTGGCCTTTGCAGAGGAGCTTAAAGATAAGCTGGCAATTGCGGCTCCCAGTGTACACAAAAAGGTGCAGGAGCTGTCGGGCGGCAACCAGCAGAAGGTGGTAATCGCCAAGGGCCTGTTCTCCCAGGCGGAGATCTACATATTCTGCGAGCCTACGGTTGGAGTGGATGTGGGGGCCAAGAGCGGTATCTATGAGACAATGCGGGAGCTGAGCAGGACGGCGGCTGTGATCATCATCTCCTCTGATCCTGAGGAGGTGCTGGGAAATGCTGACCGCGTGATGGTGGTGAACCAGGGAACTGTTACATTGGAGTGCGGGGAGAATGAAACCACGCTCCAGGATATGCTTGTAAAAGCAACGTCTGACCAGTAAGGAGGAAGAATTGTGAAGCGGGAAAAGAAATTCAGCAGCGAAACTCTTACTGTAGTTGCGTTCTTTGTGCTGTTTGCGGTAATATGCGGAGTATTTCAGATGTTTGCGCCGTCCTTTCTGACGCCGGCAAGCATTACCACCATGCTTAAAACAGGGGCGACCACCGCCATAGCGGCTCTGGGTCTGACCTTTGTGATTATTGTGAATTATTCAGATATATCTTTTTACATGTCCTGCTGCTTTTCATCCATGCTGATGGCATGGCTGATTGCAAAGGGAATCCATCCGGTTCTGGCTGTTTTGGGCGGCCTGGCGGCCGGAGTGTTCTGGGGAGGAATGTCAGGTCTGGCCGTGGGCAGGTTTAAACTGCCGGATATTATATCCACCATCGCCATCGGCTCCATTGCGTTTGGGGCGGCCTACATATTCTCGGACGGGGCATTTATCTATGATAATTTCCATACTTCAGGCATAATCGGGCTGTCTGAGGGACGGTTTCTGGGCGTCAACCATTCTGTTTGGGTTATGATCATTCTGTATGTGTGCGCCTATATTGTGCTGGAGCGGTCCAGGTACGGGCGGCAGTTCTATGCGGTGGGGTCCAACAAAAAGGCGGCATTTTTCTCTGGAATCCGGGTCAACCGGGTGATTACCATCGCTTTCATCGTGTCCGGCGTGCTGGCGGCCATGGCGGCTATCATCTATGATGCAGCCCAGGGGCAGGGCAATGTAAAAATCGGCCTGAATTTCCTGATGCCCTGTTTTTCGGCAATCTATATCGGATGGTCCGTGTTCCGCAAACCCTGTGTCATCGGCACATTTTTCGGTGCGCTGCTGGCCACGGTGATTACCACCGGTTTTACGGTTCTGAGTATTCCCTATTACTGGAGCGACCTGACCATGGCGGTGGTGCTGATTCTGTCAATCGGCATGTCCAAGGTGGAGATCGGGCA
This sequence comes from uncultured Clostridium sp., assembly GCA_900551225.1. Lineage (GTDB taxonomy): Bacteria > Bacillota > Clostridia > Lachnospirales > Lachnospiraceae > Enterocloster. The sequence goes on along the minus strand of URUZ01000265.1, from coordinate 2,265 downwards.
GAGAGAGGGCAGGAAGAAGGATAAGGCGGTGCAGGCATGAAAATAGTGAGGAAGATCGTAAAAGCGGAATATTCTTTGTTTTGGCTGATTGGGGCCGCGCTGGTGTTTTTCGCGGTGGTGCAGCCGGCATTTTTCAGCTTCTTTAATCTGATGAACGTGCTGAAAAATGCTTCCTACATGGGACTTATGGTGCTGGGGGTTACCTGGGTGATCGCGGCCAATGAGATGGACTGTTCCTTCCCGGATGTGGCGGCCTGCGCCAGTATGGTGTTCGCCTGGCTGGCTTTCGGCGGGGTGAACGTGGGCCTGGCATTCCTGGCGGCGGTCCTCTCAGGCGTGGCCTGCGGACTTCTGACCAGCCTGCTGGTGGTGCGGTTTAAATTCCATTCTCTGATTACTACCATAGCTGTGTCCACCATCGCCAAATCTGTGGCGGCCGCACTCAACGGCGGGATGCCCATCAGCGTGCCGGTGATTAAGTCCAGCTGGATGTATAAGTTTATCAATGGCAATGTGGCGGGGATTCCAATGGTGTTTCTGATTGTGCTGGTGATCTATGTTGCCCTTGTTCTGATCCAGGATAAAACAAAGTACGGCCAGTATGTGTACGCCCTGGGGGAGAACCGCCAGGCCATGAGGGAAGCGGGCATCCGGGAAGGACGGATACTCACCAGCATCTTCGTTACATCCGCCCTGTTTGCGGCGGTGGCCGGCGTGCTGATGGTGTTCGTGGTGTATGGGTCCGGCCAGCCCAAGATGGGGTCCTCCTTTTTCCTGGATGGATTTACGGTGGTGTTCCTGGGGGCCATGGTGCTGAAGCTGGGAAAGACCAACGTGGTAGGGACATTTTTAGGGGGTATCATGCTGGCTATGATCGTCAACGGCCTGACGCTGCTGGGGGCCACCTTCGCGGTGTCCCAGATTACAAAGGGGTTCCTGCTGGTGATCGGTATTGTGATGGTAGCCTTCGGACAGAAGAAAAGAAGGGGAAAGGCTGGGGTGCTGAAGTATGAATAGTTTTGAATATTATAATCCGGTGAAATTGGTCTATGGAGCGGGCGGGGTTGACCGGATCGGAGATCACGCTGCGGCATATGGTAAGAAGGCGCTGCTGGTGTCCTATGAGACAGTGGATTTCTATGGGAACCTGTTTGAGCGGATTCATGAAAGCCTGGAGGAGGCGGGGGTGGCGTATGTGGATGCGTTTCTGGCCACAGCCAACCCTAAGATCAGCGAGGCGGTGAAGGGCGTAGAGATGGGAAGGGCTGCAGAGGTGGATATGGTGGTCGGAATAGGCGGCGGAAGCGCCATGGATCTGGCCAAAGTGATTGCGGCGGGAATCGTGTATCCCCATGAGGATATCCGGCGCATGATTCGGTTCAGCCACAGTACAGATGACCAGATTCCGCCTGAGGAGGCGCTGCCCATCTTGATGGTGCCCACACTACCGGCCACGGCCAGTGAGATGAATCCCACAGCGGTGATTACAGATGATGAGACACTGCGCAAATCCTATGTGTGGGAGCCTGGCTGCCTGTATCCGAGGGTGTCGGTCCTGGACCCGGAATTGACGCTGACACTGCCCCCTTACCAGACGGCCAGCGGGGCGGTGGACGCCATCAGCCATGTGGTGGAGCCGTTCTTTTTCAGCGATGAGGAGACATTTGGAAATATTGACCTCCACGACCATATGCAGATCGGGGTGATCCGAACCATCTATGAGAACCTGCCCAAGGTGCTGGCCGACCCTCAGAATGTGGAGCTGCGGGGCGTGATGCAGTTTGCGGCCACAGTTGGGTTGAACGGCTGGCTGACCTGCGGCGTGCAGGGGTGGACGCCCATGCATCAGATGGGACATGTGCTGTCCTCACATTTTAAGGCGACCCATGGGGCCACTTTGGCGTGTATGATGCTGGCGTGGATGCGGTATTTCGCGGGGAAGGAACAGAACCAGCGGTTTGTGAGGTTTGCGGAGCTGATGTTTGGGACTAAGGATCCGGCAGAGGCTGCGGACCGGTTCGAGGAATATATTAAGGGGGTTGGCGTGGAGACCAGGATATCCATGTTTGGGTGCGGGCCGCAGGATATTGAGGTGCTGACCCAGGGCGTGGTGGACGTGTCCTTCAGTGCGGATGGGACGCTGGCCAGTATTCCACCGATCACCAGGGATGAGGCCAGGGAAATCTACAGGCTTTCCCTTTAGGCGGAGATGAATATGGAGAGAACGGTATTTGACGGGTTGGAAGCAGTGACCATGTATGCGGG
>URUZ01000264.1 GCA_900551225.1 uncultured Clostridium sp. | reverse complement strand
ATCGGAGCAAATGACCGGAAGCTGCAGGACGGGGAAGAAAGATTGGAGAAAAATGTAAAATATATCTTGGATTATATTGGACACGGGGGAAAAGAGGTGCTGCTGATGTCCTATCCGCCGTCCACAGCCGGTAATGAGAACAGGCCGGACCGTTATTTCCATATGGCGGATGTGGACCGGATCTTAGAGGAGGCGGCTGAGAGCAGAGGGATTCCGTTTATCAGCCACTATCAGCTGCTGGTTCGGTATTACCAGGAACAGCAGCTGTCGGTGGAGGATGTGATGCTGGAGGGAAGGGGACAAAGGGATGGGCTTCATCCGTCGGACCTGGTCCATCATCTCATTTTCGAACAGATTGTATATGTAATGGAACATTAACAAAACCAGTGCGGCATTGCACTGGCCAGGCAAAGTGAAAGGAGAGGGGCGGTGCGCAGGCAGCGCGCTGCGGGGAAAAATGATGAAGAGAAGAACAAAGCAAGTATTGGCAGGGGTTACCGCAATTGTGATGTTGGCATTGACCGCATGTTCCGGGGGAGGGAAGGCGCCCCAGGCGGATGGCTCGGCAGGAGGAGCTCAGACAGACGGTGCACAGGCAGGCGGGGACCAGGGGACTGCAGGCCAGCCTCAGGCAGACCCGGGAGAGCCCAAATACGGCGGACAGCTCCGCGTGACCCTCAACAATGATCCGGCTTCCATGGACCCATTGCTGGAAGATTCGGAGCCGGGGCAGATTCCGGCAGCCCATATTTTTGAGACAGCGCTGTGCAATAACATTGCAGGGGAGATCTTTCCCCAGGTCTGTACATATGAGGAGAAGGACAAACAGGTGATCCTGAAGGTGAGGGACGGTGTTACCTTCCACGATGGAACACCCTGTGAGATCGGGGATGTGGAAGCCTCGGCCGGCCGCTGGCTGAACAATGTGAAAATGGCCAAAACCTATGTGGGGGACCAGCTGGAGAGTGTGAAGGTGGAGGGGGATACCCTTGTATTTACCTTCAAGGAGGAGGCGCCTCTGGCTACTACCATGATGGCCGGCTGGGACAGAGGGCTCTACATCATGCCAAAGGAACTGTGCGAGAAGTATCCGGACAGCAAGATTGCCGATGAGGACTTAAACGGCACAGGCCCCTATAAGTTCGCGGAGCACCTGGCCGACCGATATATTAAAATGGAAAAATATCAGGATTACAAGCCTCTTGAATCAGATACCGACGGCATGGCGGAGACCCGACACGGGTATGTTGACACCCTGTATTTCTACTCCGCGCCGGATATCAACGCCAGAATCTCAGGCGTGCAGACAGATGAATATGATATCGCATTCGGCGTGCCGGACAATATGAGGGCCACCCTGGAGGCGGACCCCAAGCTGGACATTGAGATCAAGGACCTCTCCATCTACTGCGGACTGATCTTCAACTATGAGAAAGGCCCCTGTGCGGATGTGAACCTGCGCAATGCAATCCTGGCCTGCCTGGACATGGATTCCCTGATGCTGGCGGCCCAGGGGTCAGCGGACCTGTATTACTTAAACCCCAGCATCACCAGCGTGAAGAGCAAATGGTTCTGTGAGGAGAGCCTGGGCAAGTACAATGCGCCTGATCTGGACAAGGCCAAAGAGTATCTGGGGAAATCCTCCTATGACGGCAGCCCCCTGGTATTCATCACCACCAAGGACAATGCGTACATGTACAAAACCGCCCTGGCCGTGTCGGATATGGTAAAACAGGCGGGAATCACCATGGACATACAGGTGTATGACAACGCCACCCTGAAGGAGTACAGGATGAATCCCGACAAGTTCGATATGTTCAGCTCAGGTTTAAGCGAGAAGGTAGATCCCACCCAGATTGCATTTTTCGAGGAGGGCTGGGCCGGTTTCTACAAGTCTGAGAAAAAGGATGAACTGCTGGCCAAGATGAACGCAGAGTCTGATTTTGACAAGCGGTATGAATACTGGCAGGAGATGAGCAAGCTGATTTACGAGGACCTTCCCATCATCACCTTCGGCGAGCGCAGGGTGGTTGAGGTGAAGCGGAAAACCGTTCACAATACCTTTGATACCGTTCAGAAGTTTTACTGGAATATCTGGGTTGACTGATAACAGAAGGATGTGTCTATATGATCAATTATACAATTCGCAGGTTATTGTCATCGATCCCCACCCTGATTATTGTGGCGGTGATGGTATTTTTCCTGATCCGCTGTGTGCCGGGCAATCCGGCGCTGACCATGCTCAGCGATGACGCCACGGCAGAGGAAATCACCGCCATGGAGCAGAAGATGGGCCTGGACCAGCCGGTGGCTGTCCAATTCGCCAAGTGGGCGGGCAACGCTGTGCGGGGAGATTTCGGCAGTTCTATCTATTATGAGGAGCCTGCCATGGACGTGGTGATGTCCCGTCTGGAATCCACATGGCTGTTAGTGACCATGGCCATGTTCTTCAGTATCATGATCGGCGTACCCCTGGGAATTACCGCGGCTGTGCACCGCAACGGGCTGCTGGACAAGCTGTGCATGGTGCTGTCCATGGTGGGAATCTCCATGCCGGGCTTCTGGCTGGCCCTGAATCTGGTGATACTGCTGGCCATCAAGGTCCCGATCTTCCCAGCAGTGGGCTACGCCTACATTTCCGAGGGCGGGGTGTGGCAGTCCATGCGGTATCTGCTGCTTCCGGCCATCGCCCTGGGCCTTCAGCGGTCGGCCAGCCTGGCCAGGGTGACCAGATCCAGCATGCTGGACGTGTTAAACAGCGACTATATCCGCACCGCCAGGTCCAAGGGCCTGCGGGAGCGGGCGGTCATATATGTACATGCGCTGAAAAACGCCATGAACCAGATTATTACCCAGCTGGGCATCTCCATAGCCCACCTGCTGGGCGGCGCCATCGTGATGGAGAATGTGTTCAATATCCCCGGCCTTGGACGGCTGGCCTTTGATTCCATTGTGCGCCGTGATTACCCGGTTATCCAGGCTCATATTCTGTACGTGGCGTTTATCTACGTGCTTGTGAACCTGCTTGTGGACCTGATGTACAAATTCTTCGATCCCCGGATCGAGTATAAATAGGAGGTGGTGCCGGACATGGGAAAAAAAAGAAACTGGAGAAAGTTCTTCGGTAAATATAACATGGTGCTGATCGGCGGAATCATGTTTTTAACCATGGTGGCAGTGGCGTTTTTGGCCACAACCATCGCGCCTTATGACCCGCAGCACATGAACATGAGGGAAAGCCTGATACCGCCGTCAATGGCCCATCTGTGCGGTACCGATGAATTCGGGCGGGATGTATTTTCCAGGATCATCTATGGGGCCAGGATATCCTTAAGCATCTCCCTCTCCGTGCTGGTTCTGGTTGGCGCGGCCGGGACGGTGCTGGGCATGCTGGCCGGTTACTACCATCTGGCCGACACGCTGATCATGCGGTTCATGGACGGCCTGATGGCATTCCCCACCGTGGTGCTGGCGCTGGTGATCCTGACGGTGCTGGGGTCGGGCATCCCCAATCTGGTGCTGGCCCTGTCCATCACCCAGCTGCCCAGAATGGTCCGTACGGTGCGCACCACTGTGATCTCAGCCAAACAGCTGGAACATGTGGAGGCGGCCAGAGCCATGGGCGCCTCGGATATGCGGATCATGTTCCGTTATATTCTGCCATTGTGCGTGTCCCCGATTATTGTCCGTCTGACCCTGATTATGGCGCTGACCGTGCTCAATGAAGCCAGCCTGACATTCCTGGGCGTGGGACTCTCGCCGGACATCCCCAGCTGGGGAACCATTCTCTCGGAGGCCAGGCAGCATATCTACACGTCGCCTTACCTGATCTTCCTTCCAGGTCTGGCGATCCTGTGGTCCGTAATGTCGCTGAACCTGCTGGGAGACGGCCTGCGGGACGTGCTGGACCCGAAACTTTCAAAGAAATAGAGGAGGTAAAGCCGTGAGTAAACGTGTACTGGAAATAAAAGGGTTAAACGTTGGTTTTTCCTCCTATGGGGAGACCACGAACATTGTTAATGATGTGAGCTTTTATATTGAAGAGGGGGAGACAGTGGGCATTGTGGGGGAGTCCGGGTGCGGAAAGAGCATGACGGCCCTGTCCATTATGCGCCTGATTAAATGTCCCCCGGGATACATCAAAGGAGAGATACGGCTGAATGGGCGCAGCCTGACGGAGCTGTCCGAGCGGCAGATGTGCGATGTCAGGGGAAAGGATGTATCCATGATCTTCCAGGAACCCATGACCAGCTTAAACCCTGTGATTACCATTGGAAAGCAGCTGATGGAGGTGTTCCGCAGCCATGAGAAAATGACCAGGGAGGAGGCCTTTAAGCGGTCGGTGGAGGCTCTTGAGCTGGTGAAAATCGCCTCCCCCCAGCAGCGGATGAAGGAGTACCCCCACCAGCTCTCAGGGGGAATGCGCCAGAGGGTGATGATTGCAATGGCCCTGTCCTGCCGCCCGCGTCTGCTGATTGCGGATGAGCCCACCACAGCCTTGGATGTGACTATCCAGGCCCAGATACTCAAGCTGATGCGCAACCTGAAGGAGACGCTGGATACCTCTGTGATGCTGATCACCCATGATCTGGGTGTGGTGCGGGAGGTCTGCTCCCGGGCCATTATCCTCTACTGCGGGCAGGTGATCGAGGAGGGGACCGTGGAGGAGCTGTTTGAGAACCCCTGCCACCCTTACACCCAGGGACTGTTAAAATCCCTGCCTGTGATGGGAAGCCGGGACCGGCTCTATGTGATACCGGGCACAGTGCCAAGCCCTGACAAACTGCCCCTGGGCTGCGTATTCAACCCAAGGTGCGGACACGCAACTGAGCAGTGCCGCAGCTGCGGGCCGGAGATGAAGCAGATTGCCGGCAGCCACAGCGTGAAATGCTGGCTTTATGATAAGGAGGGATGAGATGGCGGAAAAACAGGTGATAATGGACGTCAGGAATCTCACCAAATGGTTCCCCATCAAGCGCGGCCTGACCTTAAAGACGGTGGGAAATGTGAAGGCAGTAGATGACGTCTCCTTCCAGGTCTACGAGGGGGAGACCCTGGGCCTTGTGGGGGAGTCGGGCTGTGGAAAGACAACCCTGGTCCGCTCCATGCTGCGCCTGACGGAGCCTACGGGCGGGGAAATCTATTATAAAGGCGAAGATTTCCGGAAATTGGAAAAAAATGAACTGAAGGCTAAGCGCAGAGACGTGCAGATTGTGTTCCAGGACCCCTTTGGTTCCCTGCACCCCAAGATGCGTGTCCGCACGATCTTGGAGGAGCCGCTGATCATCAACCACTATGGGGACAAGGAGAAGCGGCTGGAGCGGGTGAAGGAGCTTATGGGGCTGGTGGACTTAAAGGAGGAGCAGCTGGACCGTTTCCCCCATGAATTCTCCGGCGGACAGCGCCAGAGAATTGTGATTGCCAGGGCCCTGGCTACAAATCCGGGATTCGTGGTGTGCGATGAGCCGGTGTCTGCGCTGGATGTGTCTGTGCGGTCCCAGGTACTGAACCTGTTAAAGGACCTGCAGCGGGACTTAAACCTGACATATCTGTTCATCAGCCATGACCTTTCGGTGATTGAATACATCTGCGACCGGGTGGTGGTGATGTACCTTGGAAAGGTGGTGGAGCTGGCTTCCAGCGACCAGCTGTTTAAGGAGCCGAAGCATCCCTATACCCAGGCGCTGCTGTCGGCGGTGCCTCAGGTAAGGCCCAGGGAGAATGCCGAGAAGATTCCGCTGGAGGGGGATATCCCCAGCCCCGCCAATCCGCCCTCAGGCTGCTATTTTCATGGGAGATGCAGATATTGTGCGGAGGAGTGCAGAACAAAAGCCCCTGTGCTGAGAGATATAGGAGACGGGCATCTGGTTGCCTGCCATCTGGCCGCCGCCGGCCAGGGCGTATCCTCAATGCCGGGAATTAAAGGAGAATAAATAACATGAGGAAATTCAAGGAAATCACCGTTGAAGCCGCCGCACCCTATGAGCGGGGCGTCCAGTACGGACAGCAGGCGAAAAAGGAAATCAGCCTGTGCATTGAAGGGTATAAGGAGCATTTTAAGGCCGCCGGCCTGATGACCTGGGAGGAAGCCAGGGACAAGGTGAAGCCGTTCCAGGAGCTGCTGCAGAAGGACTACCGGGACTGCCTGGCAGAGGTGGAGGGAATTGCGTGGGGGTCTGAGACTGATTTTAAGGACCTGATGGTATTGAATACCCGCTATGAGTTCCAGCATTTTCCAACCAATGGGGAGTGTACGGCATTTGCCCTGATGCGGGAAGCCACGGCGGACGGGTACATCTATGTGGGGCAGAACTGGGACAACCGCCCCTTTGTGCTGGAACATACCCTGCTGATCCGGGAGACGGAGGAGAACGGCACCAGGATAATCGGGCTCACTGAGGCGGGGCAGCTGATCCGCAACGGCATGAATTCTCACGGCGTGGGACTTTGCGCCAACAGCCTGAATTCCATCTTTGACCGCGCGGGAGTGGGAGTTCCGGCCAATTTCCTGCGGCGCAAGCTGCTGTCCATGGGGAACCTGGATGAGATGACGGCCTGGCTGGTCAATGCGCCAAGAACCGTGTCCACCAACTACTGCATGGCATCCATGGAGAACCGGGCATTTGACGTGGAGGCAGTGCCCACTGCGCCATGGCTGCTGATGCCGGAGGACGGAATTCTCACCCATGCCAACCATCTGGTGGGGAACCGGACCGTGGACGCGTATAAGGGGATGAAATTCAGGGGAGAACTGCTGTACAAGCTGCTGGCCAGGAAAAACGGCGCCATCACCACAGATTATGTGAAGGAATGCCTGAAGGATCACGAGAATTATCCGGATTCCCTGTGCGCCCACATGATGGAAGGGGAGACTGACTTAAAGAAGATGTGGCAGACCAATGCCTCCATCATTTACAATCTGGACAAGCTGGAGATGGACGTGTGCTGTGGGCCGCCATGTCTGGGGGAGTATGTGAAATATACGCTGTAGATTGAGGAAGGAGGCATGCGCATGAAGGAAATACTGAATACCTATATAGATTCGGTCTGCAGGGAACTGGCGGAAATGTCGGATGATATCTTTGACCATCCGGAGTGGGGCGGAACTGAGGAGCACGCAGTGCAGCTGCTGACGGATTTCCTGAGAAAGCAGGATTTCACCGTGGAGACAGGGATCGCGGGGCTGCCCACTGCCTTCCGGGCGGAGTACCAGGTGGGAACGGGCGGCCCGTCCATTGGGCTGCTGTGCGAGTATGATGCGCTGAAGGGATTTGGCCACGGCTGCGGGCACCACATGCAGGGCCCGGCGGTTCTGGGTGCGGCCGCTGCCCTCAGGCACTGCCTTACGGAGGATACGCCGGCCAGGCTGGTGGTGTACGGTACGCCTGCGGAGGAAACCTCCATGGGAAAGACCATCATGCTGAAGGAGGGATGTTTTAAGGACATTGACATCGCGCTGATGACCCACGCTAACCCGGAGACCAATGTGGATGTGAAGAGCCTGGCCCTGCGCAGCTACAGGGTGTGCTTTTACGGCACGTCCGCCCATGCGGCCATCAAGCCTGAGGAGGGGAGGAGCGCGCTGGATGCCCTGATGCTGGCCTGCCATGGCCTGGAATGCCTGCGGGAGCACGTGCGGGACGATGTGCGGCTGCACTATGCTATCCGGGAGACCAGCCCCCTGTCCAATGTGGTGCCGGATTTTGTGGAGGCCAGCTTTGTGGTGCGCTCCTACAGCACAGACTATATCGAGACGCTGGTGCCGCGGTTGGAGAAGATCATCCGGGGGGCGGCAATGATGACGGAGACTACCTGTGAGATAAAGGAGAAATCCCATCTGGACAGCAAGGTGCCTTCCTACATATTAAATAACCTGATTATGGAGAATGCGAAGGCCGTGGATGCGCCTCAGATCGGAGCGCCCAGGGAGAGAACGGGATCCTCTGATTTTGGGAATGTGCTGCATACGCTGCCCGGGGCCTGCGTCAGGATTGCTTTTGTGCCCAAGGGAACGTCCAGCCATTCACAGGCTTATCTGGATGCCGGTAAGAGCAGCCAGGCCCATGAGGCAGTGAGATACGCAGCCAAGATCCTGGCGCTGACAAGCTGGGATGTGATATCCGGGGAAGGGCTGCTGGAGCAGATTCGGGAGGAATTCGGGGAGAATCTGGCTGAGCTGGGTTGAATAAAGGATATGAACGATATGAAAAGGGGCTGTCGCATTAAGTAGGTTCTTTCTTGGGTTTGGGTAAATGGGGATTTAGGCGCGGAAGGGTACACGGGCGGAGGGGGTAGATTCATGCGTCCGTGAGAGCCATGGGAGGCGGGCGGAACGGCCCAAGGGAACGGGCTCAAAGTTTGGAACGGGGATGGATCTAAAGGG
>URUZ01000263.1 GCA_900551225.1 uncultured Clostridium sp. | reverse complement strand
GTATTTACATCGCGCAGCGCGGCAAGGGGAATCTTCAAAATTTATGAAGGAGGCGGATTTTATGGGAGCGCAGGCTGGAGAAGAGAAGGGGTTGAGCTTGGCGCAGCTGGTATGGATCGCTGTGGGGCAGGTAATTGGAGCTGGAGTGGTTACGATCATTGGTTCTGCGCTGGCAGCGTCCGGGCGGTCTGCATGGATTGCCTACACGGCCGCAGTGTTTTTGGGGATGTTTAAAGTGGCGCCGATATTGTTTTTCAGCGCGGTGATGAGAATCCAAGGAGGCAACTACGGGATTGTAACAAGGGCCCTGGGCGACCAGATGGGCGGACTGCTCACGGTTGCCTCTGTATTCGCCTGGGTCACCAGAGGAACGGCTGTTGTGGCGCTGGGCGTGTATATACACTCTATTTTCCCTGAAGTGGATGCAGGACTGGCAAGTGTGGCGGTCTGGACCGTGCTGGTGGCTGTCAATATGTTTGGCATCAATGCAATGGCTGCAATCCAGAGCTTTGCCACACCGCTTCTGCTCTTTGCACTGCTGCTGTTTTCCGTAATCGGGGCAACCAAGATTCCTGCAGGGAATTTGAGCTTTTCCAGCGCTGACTTTCTGACCAATGGAAAAGGCGGATTCGCAACTGCTGTGGTGCTGCTGGTGTACTCCTGTTACGGACAGTCCATGGTAGTCAATTACAGCGCCCAGGCGAAGAATCCCACAAAGGATATACCCAAAGCTATGCTGATCGGCACTGCGATTATCTTCGTGGTATACACCGCGGTTGGGTTTACCGCAGCCAATGTGCTGCCTCTGGCCGACATCGTGGGCCAGCCGCTGACCGGGACTGCCAGAGCGATTATGCCGGGAGCGCTGTTCGCATTCTTTATAATCGGCGGACCGATTATGGCGCTGCTGACCACCTGCAACTCAGGCATCAGCGCCAACAGTAAGCCCGTGGAGATCGCAGCGAGAGAAGGCTGGCTTCCCAAGGTATTCTACAAGACCAATAAACATGGGGTTCCTTGGTTCAACTATGCCTGTATCTGGCTGATGGGGATATTCCCGATCGCTATGAAGATGTCCATCGGACAGATCACCAACTTTGTGCTGGTAATCCAGAGCCTGCAGAACGTCATGCTGGTGATATCCGCGTTCCAGCTCCCCAGGAAATTCAAAACGGACTGGGATAAATGCTGGCTGCATATTCCCGACGGGCTGTTCTATATAATTATGGTGTGTTCAGGCCTTTTCGAACTGTACATAGTATGGAACTCACTGAGGAACCTGACTCCCACGCTGGTGGCCATCAACCTGGTGACACTGGTGCTTGCAATTGTATTCGGCCTTTATAAAGTCAAGGCAGGTAAGATTAAGAGGATTGAGGATTAACCCACATAAAAAAATAGGAGGAACTGATTATGAAAGTGACAAAGATAGACATTTATTTACTGGACGCGGGAGCCCAGAGAGCCAGCAGGCGGCCGGTGTGCTGCAGAATCCATACGGATGAAGGGATCTATGGGGACGGCGAGGCGGGAGTTGCCTACGGCGTGGGCGCCAACGGGGCCTTTGGGTGTCTGGAGGACCTGGCCCACATGGTGGTGGGACAGAACCCTTTCCAGGTGGAAAAGATCTGGGAGAGCATGTTCCGGGATACCTTCTGGGGGTTAAACGGCGGCGCCATCTTCTATGCGGCCATGAGCGCCATTGACATTGCGCTGATGGACATCAAGGGCAAGGCGTTAAATGTGCCGGTCTATGAGCTGATCGGCGGACGCCAGAACGACAAGCTGCGCTGCTATGCCTCCCAGCTTCAGTTTGGCTGGACCACCATGACCGGCCCTTACGGCAAGACAGAGGACTATGTAAAGATCGTCAAACACGCCATGTCCGAGGGCTATGATGCGGTGAAGATTGACTTTGTTTCCTATGACAGGGAGGGCAGGCCCACCACCCTGAAGCAGACCGAGCGGTTCATCCCCCAGGACCTGTATGAGACGGTGGAGGAGAGGATGGCGGCCATCCGCCAGGAGTGCGGCAATGTGGACATCATAGTGGAGAACCATGACCGCACGAACGCCATATCGGCCATCCGCATCGGCGAGCTCTGCGACAAATACCACTGCTATGCCTACGAGGAGACCACAGGCCCCTTAAACTTCAAGCTGCACCGCAATATCTATGACAAGGTGAAAACGCCTCTGGCAGAGGGCGAGCGCATCTTTACCAGATGGGGATACGTGCCCTTCTTTGAGGACAGAACCATCCAGCTGATTCAGGCGGATGCCTGCAACTGCGGCGGCATCACCGAGACCAAGAAGGTGTGCGACATGGCCCATGTGTACGACTGCGGCGTACAGATCCACGTGGCCGGCGGCCCCATCTCCACGGCAGCCTCCCTGCACATTGAGAGCGCGGTGCCCAACTTCTCCATCCATGAGCATCACTTCAGAAGCACCCAGCCTGCCATTGCGGTCCTGGGCAAGTACGACTACCAGCCAGTTGACGGATTCTATGAGTGCCCGGATCTGCCTGGCCTGGGACAGGAGCTTTCTGACTTTGCCATTGAGACGGCGCTGAAGCATGTGAGCGTGGAATAGGAGGTCAAAGACGGAACATTTTAAAGACTACAGTACCATTGAAGCGCTGCTGAGGGATGTGGTTTTACCGGAAATGTTCCCGGCGCGCCAGACATTTCCCAGCGCGCATATAGAAGATGTGGCGGGGGAGACAAGGCGGCTTCTGAGGGAGAAGGGCCTGGAAGGACTGGTCCGGCCCGGTATGACGGTGGCTGTGACAGGCGGCAGCCGCGGAATCGCGGGAATCCATATTGTGATCAGGGAGACCGTGGATTTTTTAAAGGAGCTGGGCGCAAGGCCGTTTATCGTTCCAGCCATGGGAAGCCACGGAGGTTCCACGGCCCAGGGGCAGACTGATATCCTGAGGAGCTATGGCATCACGGAAGAATTCTGCGGCTGTCCCATTGTATCGTCTATGGAGACAGTGCAGATTGGCACGGTAAATGATGAGGGAAGGGAGCTGGCGGTGTTCATTGACCGCCAGGCGGCCCAGGCGGACGCAATTGTGGCAATTAACCGCGTCAAGCCCCACAGCGCCTTCCGCGGCCCCTATGAATCAGGAATTTTAAAGATGCTCAGCATCGGGCTGGGGAAGCAGGTGGGGGCGGACAGTATGCACCGGGACGGTTTTAAGCATTTTAAAACCCGCATCCCCCTGTTTGGGAATTTTGTACGCACCCATACCAATGTGATATTTGCGGTGGCGCTGGTGGAAAATGCATATGATGAGACCAATGTCATTGAAGTCCTGAGAAATGAGGAGATCCCGGAGCGGGAACCGGAGCTTTTGAAATACGCCTTCAGCCTGATGCCCAGAATCCTGGTGGATGAAGCCGACGTGCTGGTGGTACAGGAGATCGGCAAGAATTTCTCCGGCAGCGGCATGGACCCCAATATCACCGGCAGCTGGTCCACACCCTACGGCTCAGGCGGATTAAAGAAGCAGAGAACGGTTGTGCTGGATCTGTCGGCCCCTTCCCACGGCAGCGGTGTGGGAGTGGGCCATGCGGATGCCACCACACTGAGATTCTTCAATAAGATGGATTTCCTGGCCACGTACCCCAACGCGCTGACCGCCACGACCACGCTGCCTGTGAAGCTGCCCATGGTCATGCGTGACGATGAGATGGCCATCAGGGCGGCCGTCAAAATCTGCAATGAGGTGGAGCCCGGGAACCTGAGGATGGTGCTGGTCCGCAACACCCTGTCCATGGAACATATCTACCTGTCTAAAGCATTTTTAAATCAGATTGGCCATATTCCCGGCTTGACGGCAGAAGGGCCTGCAAGCCCCCTTCCCTTTGACGGGGACGGGAATCTGATTATTTGGAAATAATTGTAAATTATTGAGATTGAGGAAGGAGGAAGGCGGCAGGAAGATAAGCCTGCCGCCGGATAGAGGATGAAGATTACTAAGATTGATGTGCTGCATTTAAAAACAGGTTTAAAGAACGGTCACTGGAGGCCCATCGTGTGCCGCATTTACACGGATGAAGGCATATACGGGGACGGCGAGGCGGCTCTGGCATACGGCGAGGCCCAGATCGCGGCTTACGGCATGGTGCAGAACCTGTCCAGGCTGGTCATCGGCATGGACCCCATGGACACGGAGGTAATCTGGGATAAACTGTACCGCAGCACCTTCTGGGGCCAGAACGGCGGACCGGTGATATTCGCAGGCATCAGCGCCATTGACATTGCGCTGTGGGATATCAAGGGCAAGGCCCTGGGCCTTCCCGTATACAAGCTGCTGGGCGGCAGAAAGCGCGACAAGCTGCGCACCTACGCCAGCCAGCTGCAGTTTGGCTGGGGCCCGGACATTGTTCCCCAGAGAACCCCTGAGGAGTATGCGGCGGAAGGCAGAAAGGCAGTTGCCGAGGGCTATGACTGTGTGAAGTACGATTTCTTCACCTTCAAGCCGGATGAGGGCAGCTACGGGGATACGGACCGGATCGGCCTGCTCTCGCCCGCCTATCTGGAGATGTTTGAGTCCAGGGTGAAGGCAGTGCGGGAAGCCGTAGGCCCGGGTGTGGACATCATTGTTGAGAACCACTCCTTCACGGACGCCCAGTCCTCCTCCCAGATCGGGAAGGTCATTAAGAAGTACAACATATTCTACTTCGAGGAGCCAAGCACGCCGGTGCCCAGCCTGACCCGGTTTATCCATGAGGAGACGGGGATGCCCATTGCCACGGGCGAGAGGATTTATACCAGATGGCAGTACATAGAGTATTTCAAGCTCAACGCCATCCAGGTGATCCAGCCGGATATCGGCACCTGCGGAGGAATCTCTGAGGTGAAGAAGGTCTGCGACATGGCTTACGTGTTTGACGTGGGCGTACAGGTTCACGCCTGCGGAAGCCCCATTTCCACGGCCGCGGCCATCCAGGTGGAGAGCGTGATCCCCAACTTTGTGATCCATGAGCATCACACCTACGCCCTCAGCCCCCACAACACCGAGCTGTGCAAATACAACCTGCAGCCGGTAGACGGCAAGTTCCAGGTTCCGGACCGTCCTGGCATTGGTAATGAACTGTCTGAGAAAGCATTTGCAAACTGCGATATGGTGACAATCCAGTAGGTTTTTACAGCCCTAACTTTTCATTACTGATACCTGTCGGCAAAGCAGAGCCGCGGCAGCCCCAGCAGCGCCGCGGCTCCGGCCAGGGTGGTTCCATAAAACAGTATCTTATCTTTTAAATGGAGGAAATCCACAATGCTTCCATTACAGACAGTGCTGCCTGTACACAGCACCAGATCCGCCCATTCACAGATAGCCGGGCTTACGCCCGGGATATTCCCGTCCTCCACCAGGACATGATAGCGTACCTGCCCGATGTTCACAGGACTTAGGTCGGCCACACGCACGGCAAACTGTGAAGAAAGAACCTCCAACAGGGAGGGCTGGTAGCCAATCAGACCGATTTTGGGATGACCATAAATCCGGGCAATGTATTCAGCAGCGTCCCTGGCGCACTGTTCCGGCCCGTCGCACCGGCAGTGGACCGTACATTCCACCTTGCCCAAATGCTTCATCACAGCATTAAGGGCAGCAATGAACAGCCCCCGGTCATGGGAGTCCCTCTCCACATCCAGGGCACAGATGTCATCCAGCGTTCCCCTGAATACAGAGGGGGCATCTGTAAACGCCTGTCCCAGGGAACCCATGCACTGGGCCTGGACCATAATATCCTTTCCTGTTATAATGGGAAAATCCCTGCGCTTCGTAATCCCAATAGCCTCCTCAGGGGTAAGGGCGCAGGTATTGATTTCAATCCTTTCTTTAAGGATATCCTCTTCCCTTAGAAGCTCTGAAAATCTGTGTTTTAATATCCTGTAAAATGATTCAGGCGTCATTTCATTTCTTAACATATACCTTATCTCCTCCCAAGAAATAGTTCAACCTCTTCACCATAATGTCCATCCATCAGCCGGTTGGCAGGAACCACGGCTTTCAGTTCCCCATCCAGCAGAATCCCCACCTTGTCGGCCAGGACTGCGGCCTCCGTAAAATCATGGGTGACGAAAATAATGGTGCATTTGTAACGTTCATGTATTTTTTCTAATTCATTATAGAGCTGTTTTCTGGTTGCTGGGTCCAGCGCCGAGAAGGGCTCATCCAGGAGAAGCACTTCCGGCTCCAGCGCCAGTGCCCTGGCCAGTGCGGTCCTTTGGCTTTCCCCTCCGCTGAGGGTGCCGGGATACTGGTCTTTTATATGGGTTATGGACAGCATTTCCATAAGGGCCCATGTACGTGATTTCTGTTCTTCCCTGGAGAAGCCATGCATTTTCAGACCATAGGCAATGTTGTCACAGACCCTCATGTGGGGGAAAAGCCCGTGATCCTGATATACCAACCCAAGCCTGCGGCTGCAGGGGGGAATATCCATCACGTCAGTACCGTCATAATGAATCCATCCGCCGGTTCCGGGAAACATTCCTCCTATGGCCTCCAACAGCACGGTCTTGCCGGAACCTGTACGTCCCAGTATAGCAAAGATCTGCCCTTTTTCAATGGTGAGGGACAGGGGCTTTAGTGTAAAACTTCCCCGCCTTACGGAAAAATCGTGGATAACAATCTCTTTCATCTATTTTCCCACCTGCCTTTCACGTCCGTGGGCCGATTCCCCAAGAAGCTGGGCCAGAAACAAGGTACAGCCGGATATCAGCAGCATAAGCATGGCTGTGGCCATGGCCGTGGGGTTATTACCCGTTGAAATGCTCAGGTAGATGCTGCCCGGCAGGGTTTCCGTCTTAAACCGTGTCACACCTACCAGCATAAGGGTTGCGCCAAACTCCCCCAGCGCCCTGGACCAGGTAAGGATAAATGTGCTGATAAGGCTGCCCCGGCAAAGGGGGAGCAGTATGGTGAGAAAGCATTTAAAGGGGGAGGCCCCCAGTGTCTGTGCAATGAATTCAAGTCTCCGGTCAGATCCTTCAAAGGCAGTCCTGATTAAACGGATGGCATAGGGAAGGTTTACCAGGATATGGGCCATCACGATTCCGGCAGGGGAAAAGACCACCTTAAGTCCCCGTCCCTTCAGCCATTTTCCCACAGGGGAGGAAAAGATGATGAGAAGGCTGAGCCCCAGAAGGATATAGGGAAGGGAGAGGGTAAGCTCAAGAATCAGGCCGGACAGGCGTTTAAAAGGCATGTTTGTCCGGGTGAGGGCGTATGCGGCGGGAAGGGACAGAGCCATGACAATGACCGTGGATATGCTGGCAGTCATAAAACTCAGCCTGAAGGCGAACAGGATTTCAGGGGATTGGATGGTCTGGGCAAAACAGGGAATCCCGCCGGCTATGACAGCAGTGATTGCACTGCCGATAAAAAATATCACCAGCAGTGCAATCATGATGGTTATGGATGAGAATAAATCAGGCCGCCCCCGGCGGTTACTGTGCCACGATTTCATATCCGTACTTCACCCATATTTCTGTGGCTGCATCTGAGTTGAGATACTTGTTGAAGGCGTCCAGGGCATCCTTGTCCGAGGAGCAGCTTAAGGAGGCGGCCGGAATGGTCTTTATGTATGGATCTAAATCCCTCGTATCCACGATTTCCACGCCTTTGTCATTGCAGTTTTCCTTCCACACAATGGCGGCATCTGCTTCCCCGGCAGCCAGGGCAGTGGACATCTGGGGCGCCGTTGCAGTGGTTGCCACAATCTGTACCTGGTCAAAAATGCCTGCATCCGTCAAGGCTTTTTTGGCAATCTTTCCGATGGGAGTGGCATCCACATCCCCCATAATAAGGGTCACGCCCTCCCCGGCCAGGTCTGCAAGTCCGGTTATGCTCTTGGGGTTTTTGCCCTGGACTGCCAGCACAGGGATGTGCTTTACCAAATCCTTTTTGGCTTCCACGTAGGATTCCACAGGCTTTAATTCATCACCGGAACCGGCCACGAACATGTCCCCCTCTTCGGACGTGGTAATCTGGGACTGGATCTGGCCTGCATTGGCATAGGTGACATTCATCTCACATCCCGTATCACTTTTAAATGCATCAGCGATTTCCTGGAAGGGGTCTGTCATTCCGGCTCCGCAGTATATCATCAGGGTGTGGCCGGTGAGGTCGGGGAGTTGGGAGCCGGTTTGGGGCTGGGAGCCGGCCTGAGTATCAGCCTGGGTAGCAGCCTGGGTGCCGGCCTGAGTATCAGCCTGGGTGCCGGCCTGAGTATCAGCCTGGGTGCCGGATTGTGTATGGGACTGGGTGCCGGATTGTGCCGGTGCCTGGGCAACAGTCTCTGTATCCTGTTGGGAAGCAGTGGCTGCCGGCGCTCCTGATTGGCTGTTGCAGCCCCACAGCAGTGATGTGGCCAGTGATGTGGCTAGTAA
>URUZ01000262.1 GCA_900551225.1 uncultured Clostridium sp. | reverse complement strand
GATCATAGCCAACCTGGGAGACGATGAGGTGGGGGACCGGATTCTCAAAGGATTTGTACAGGAGGGCGTGGATACAACCCTGATCCGCCGGATACCGGGGGGAAGGAGTTCCACCTCCTATGTGCTGGTGAACCCGGAAAACGGCAGCAGGACAAAATTCCCGTACCGGGACAGCCTGCCGGATATCACATTCGGCCAGGAGATACGGTCCGCCCTCTCCGGGGCCAGGGTGCTCCACCTGGACGGAACCCAGTACAGCAACGCCCTGCAGGCCGCCAGGCTGGCAAAGGAGCTGGGGGTGACGGTGTCTCTGGATGCCTGCTCCATGCAGACAGAAAATGTAAAAAACTGGGAGCTGGCCGGACTGGCGGATATCCTGATCACAAATGAGAAATACCCCTGCCGTCTGACCGGACACCAGGATCTGGGGGCGGCCCTGTTGGAAATGTACCGTGTGCTGGGCCGCAGGGACCTTGGGAGTATGACCGCAGACGGCCCCGGAAGTATGACCGCAGGTGGCCCCGGGCTGCCGACCACAAGCGTCCCTGGAATGCCGATAGCAGGCGTCCCCGGAATGCCGACCGCAAGAGGCCCTGGAATGCCGGCAGCAGGCGTCCCTGGAATGCCGACAGCAGGCGTCCCAGGAATGCCGACCGCAGGCGTCCCCGGAATGCCGACAGCAGGCGTCACCGGAATGCCGACCACAGGCGTCCCAGGAATGCCGACCGTAAGCGTCCCTGGAATGCCGACCGCAAGCGTCCCCGGGCTGCCGGCTCCAGACTCCCCCAAAATGTCGTCCCGCGGCGGCCCCACAGTGCTGGCCGCAACAGCCGGGAAACAAGGCTGCTTCTACATCGTGGACGGACAGGTACGGCACATGCCGGCATTTCCGGTGAAAGCGGCGGACACCACAGGGGCGGGAGACACCTTCCACGGCGCATTCCTGGCCCACTGGATCAGGGGAAACAGCCTGGAGTCCTGCCTGCGCTTCGCCGGAGCAGCGGCAGCCATCAAGTGTATGAAATACGGGGGAAGGGACGGAATACCGGACCGTAAGACCGTGGAAGCATTTTTAATGAAGGTAACAATGGAAAACAAAATATATTAAGGAGGAATTCAGAATTATGAGGAAACAAGCAGCGTTATTATTGGGGATTTGCCTGACAGCAGGGTTGACAGCAGGATGCGGGGGCAGCAAGCCGGCAGAGAACAAGGCGGCCGGCACCGCAGCGGCGACCACGGCAGCGGAATCCAAGGATGAGTCTAAGGAGGAGGCCAAGGAGGAGACCAAGGCAGAGGCGGAGACAGAGGCAGCGGCGGCAGCTTCCGGCGAGCTGAACATTTACACCACGGTCAGCGACCTCCAGTACAATGCCATTGTAGGCGCGTTCCAGGAGAAATACCCGGACATCAAGATCAGCTACACCCAGGCGGGCGCGGGAGAGTGCAAGACCAGAATCCAGGCGGAGGCCGACAACCCACAGGGCGATGTGATGTTCGGAGGGCTGGTTTACGCGGACACCCTTACATACAGCGATCTGTTTGAGACCTACGTGTCCGAAAATGACGCCAAGATGCCGGATGAATTCAAAAACACCTCCGGCGTGCTCACCTTCCACGATGCCCAGATCCCCTGCCTGTGGGTCAACGATGAGCTGGAAGCCAAGGCAGGCGTCACCATCACCGGATATGAAGATCTGTTAAATCCGGCGCTTAAGGGCCAGATTGCAAACGGTGATCCCACCGCCAGCTCCAGCGCCTGGAACCAGCTTCAGTGCGTGCTCACCGACTTCGGCGGCTGGGACAGTGAAGAAGCCTGGGACTTCATCGGAAAGTTAATGGACAATATGGTCATCACAGACGGCTCCTCCGCAGTTTACAAGGGCGTATACAACGGCGAGTACACTGTGGGCATGACCTATGAGCCAGCCTGCGTGCAGATGCTTTCTGAAGGCGCAGAGGGCGTACACATCGTATATCCCAAGGAAGGCGTCACCAGCATCGCATTCGGCTCAGCTGTCATCAAGAACTGCAAGAATCTGGACAATGCAAAGCTGTTTATGGATTTCCTGGAGAGCGACCAGTGCCAGACCATCTACAACGAGTGCGGCGCCAGACAGGCCAACGCCAACCTGGATATTGAGAACGAGTGGCTGCCCGCTCTGAGCACCATCAACTACAAGGCTGCGGATACAGAGGCCCTTGCCAAGAATCAGGAAGAGATCTTAAACCGCTGGATCGAGCTGTGGAAAACCAAAAAGTGAGAACCTTAGATTGAAAGAATGAGGGGATAGGGGAATTATGGACAAGGTAGAAATTAAGATACTTCACGCACTCAAACAGTACGGCAGTAATGTCATAATTCCCGACCTTTCGGTTGTAATCAAGGAGGGTGAGTTCTTCACCCTCCTGGGACCGTCTGGTTGCGGAAAGACAACACTACTGCGAATGATCGCCGGCTTTAACACCATAGAAGGGGGAGACTTTTACTTCAGTGACCAGAGAATCAATGACCTGGCTCCTGAGAAGAGAAACATCGGAATGGTATTCCAGAACTATGCGATTTTTCCGCACCTGACTGTTAAAAAGAACGTTGCATTCGGACTTCAGAACAGGAAGCTGCCGAAGGAAGAGATTGAACAGAGGACCAGGAGATTCCTGGGCCTGATGAAAATAGAAGAATACCAGGACCGGCTCCCGGAGCGCCTCTCAGGCGGCCAGCAGCAGCGCGTGGCCCTGGCCCGCGCCCTGGCCATCGAGCCCAGCGTCCTGTTGATGGATGAACCCTTGAGCAACCTGGACGCCAAGCTGCGGGTGGAGATGCGCGAGGTGATCAAGGAGATCCAGAATACACTGGGGATCACAACGGTGTACGTGACCCATGACCAGGAGGAGGCCATGGCTGTCTCCGACCGGATTGCAGTTATGAACCAGGGCGTAATCCAGCAGATCGGAACGCCCAAGAACCTGTACCAGCGCCCGGCCACACTGTTTGTGGCAACATTTATCGGGCGCACCAATGTGCTGGAGCTGACGGCCACCCTGAAGGAGGACGGACAGCGTGGAATCCTGTTCCCGGACGGCTACAGTGTGACCATGGACAACATGGTCCGCGGTGTGGAGGACGGCACGCCCATCACTGCCTCCATCCGGCCTGAGGAGCTGGAGATTGTACCCCAGGAACAGGAGGGAATCGGCGCCACCGTGGAATACAGCACCTTTCTGGGCCTGAACACCCACTACTTTGTCACCCTGGACTCCGGCGAACGGGTGGAGATCATCCAGGAATCCAGGATTGACGACATTTTGGAGAAGGGATCAAAGATCCGCCTTCAGGTGAAAAAGGAGAAAATCAACCTGTTTACAAAAGACGGCTCAAAGTCACTGATGCGCTGAGGAGAGGGAGCATATGAAGAAAAAACAACGAATGGATATGTGGATGGGGGTCAGCCTCACAATACTGCTCTTATATATCGTGTTCATGCTCTACCCCCTTTTGAAAATACTGGTACAGTCCATATTGGACAATGAGCAGGGCGGACTGACCATGCGGTATTTCAAACAGTTTTTCAGCGATACATACTATTTTTCCACCCTGTTAAACAGCTTCAAGATCGCCATCTG
This sequence comes from uncultured Clostridium sp., assembly GCA_900551225.1. Taxonomy (GTDB): domain Bacteria; phylum Bacillota; class Clostridia; order Lachnospirales; family Lachnospiraceae; genus Enterocloster. The sequence continues at coordinate 4,792 of URUZ01000262.1, read as the reverse complement.
CGTGACCGTGGTGACGCTGGCTCTGGGGGTGCCCCTGGCTTACCTCTACAACATGTATGAGATCAGGGGCAGGAACTTCCTGCAGGTGATGATCATTCTCTGTTCCATGTCAGCCCCCTTTATCGGAGCCTACTCATGGGTACTGCTGCTGGGACGCTCCGGCATCATCACCAAGTTCTTCAGCCGCAGCTTAGGGATCGAGCTGCCCTCCATCTACGGTTTTAACGGAATCCTGCTGGTATTGGGCACGAAGCTGTTCCCTCTGGTATTCCTGTATGTGTCGGGCGCTCTGAAGAATATTGACAACTCCCTGTTAGAGGCCTCCTCCAACATGGGCTGCCGCGGAATAAAGCGGTTTTTCAAGGTGGTGGTGCCCTTGTGCATGCCCTCCATCCTGGCCGCTGCCCTGATGGTGTTCATGAGGGCCCTGGCAGACTTCGGCACGCCCCTGCTGATCGGTGAGGGATACCGGACATTTCCGGTGGAGATATACAAGCAGTATGTGGGCGAGACCTCGGTGAATCATAACTTTGCCGCCGCGGTCAGCGTCATTGCCATCCTGATTACGGCCATTGTGTTCCTGGTTCAGAAGGCCCTGTCCAACCACTACAGCTTCACCATGAACGCCCTACACCCCATTGAGCGCAAAAAGGCGGGACCGGTACTGGGATTTTTCACCCATTTTTACGCATACGGCCTGGTGGCGGTGTCATTTCTGCCCCAGTTTTACCTGATCTACTGCTCCTTCCGCAATACTTCCAAGACAGGCAACATGTTTAAAGCGGGATACTCCCTGATGAGCTACCGCCAGGTCTTTGAGACCATGGGGGATGCGGTGAAGAATACCATTGTGATCTGCGGAACCGCCCTGGTAATCATCATTCTGATGGCAGTTCTGATCGCCTATCTGGTGGTGCGCAGGCGCAACAGCGTGAACAACATCATTGACACCCTGTCCATGATCCCCTACATTATCCCAGGCTCTGTGGTGGGTATTGCGCTGGTCATGGGATTCAGCAAAGGCCCCCTGGTACTCACTGGAACCATGGCCATCATGGTGGTGTCCATGTGTATCCGCAGGATGCCCTATACCATCCGCAGCAGCGTGGCCATCCTGCAGCAGATCCCCATCACGGTGGAGGAGGCCTCCGCCAGCCTGGGCGCTTCCAAATTCAAGACATTCTGGAAGGTTACCACGCCCATGATGGTAAACGGCATTCTGAGCGGGGCAATTCTCAGCTGGGTGACCCTGATCACGGAATTGTCCTCCTCCATCATCCTCTACAGCTCCAAGACCATCACCCTGAACCTTGGCGTGTACATCATGGTGTCCAGAGGCACTGACGGTAAGGCCTGCGCCATTTCCACCATCCTGACGGTGGTGACAATCATCTCCCTGGTTCTGGTGACAAAGTTATCTAAGGGCAGGGAAATTACGCTTTAAATATTTTAAGGGACATAAAAATCAAAGGAGATATCAATCATGAGATTAGTAAATGCGAAAGAAATGCTGATGAAGGCCAAAGAAGGGCATTATGCCGTGGGCCATTTTAACCTGAACAACATGGAGTCCGTGCGCGCCTTCCTGCTGGCGGCCCAGGAGACCAGCTCCCCCATTATACTGGGCGTATCCGGTGGAACCGCCAAATACATGGGCGGCTACCGGACCATTACGGACATGGTGGAGGACTTCATGGAATACTTAAATATCACGGTACCTGTGGCCCTCCACGTTGACCACGGCACATACGATGAGGCCCTGTCGGCTATTGAGGGCGGCTTCAGCTCCGTCATGTTCGACGGTTCCAAGCTTCCCATTGGCGAAAATATCGAAAAGACCAAATACATAGTAAGTCTCTGCAGGGATAAGGGCATTTCACTGGAGGCGGAGGTGGGCTGCATCGGCGGCCAGGAGGACGGCCGCGTGGCCATGGGAGAGTGCGCGGACCCTGAGGAGTGCAGGCGGATGGCAGGGCTGGGCATCGATATGCTGGCCGCCGGAATTGGCAACATCCACGGCAAATACCCGGCAGACTGGCAGGGCCTGAACTTCGATGTGCTGGCGAAGATCCAGGAGGCCGCGGGGGATATCCCTCTGGTGCTCCACGGCGGCTCCGGCATCCCGGATGAGATGGTCAAGAAGGCCATCACTCTGGGCGTGTGCAAGGTCAATGTGAACACTGAGTGCCAGATCGCCTTTACAGAAGCTACTAAGGTTTATTTTGAGGAGGGCAGGGATCAGCAGAGCAACGGGTTTACGCCGCGGTCCATGCTGTCGGGAGGTCTGGAGGCCACCAAGGCGAAGTGTATTGAGAAGATGACCTTATTTGGGAGCCTTGGGAAGGCGTAACCACCCCTTTCGCGCCCTGCGTCTGGTTCACACAGAAGCGCTGGAACAGGCAGACATTGCCCATTCCCTTGTAAAATGGGGAGAAATGCTTGACAGCTGAAGGATTTTGTGTTAAATACATAGATAACAAAATATCTGCACATCAGAACATAAGAAAAGCGATGAAGAGAAAGAGTAACAGTCAGTATGCCAGACAGAAAGCAGCCGGTTGATGAGAGGCGCGTGGACAGAGGCTGTGAATACATCTTGGAGCTGCGCACCCAAAATGGCTTTACAGAGAGCCGTGAGTAGGCTGCGACGGAAAAGACACCCCGTAACCGCGTGTCAGGGTATCGCATCATTTAAGCCGTACCTGCTGAGGCAGCCAGCGCGAGCCGGCCGCGAACGAAAGGTGGTAACGCGAGATTGGATCTCGTCCTTTTGAAGACAAAGGGGCGGGATCTTTTTAGTTTTTCATATGGCTGGGGCAGGCGCGAAAGGAGTAGTGAATTATGATGAAAGAATTGCTGTTGGATCTGGAACAGGATACGGTTGAGGGGGCCATTCCCGGCCTGGTGGACTTAGGACTGGTCAAAGACGCCCTGGAATTCCTCCACCTGCTGGGCCAGGGGCAGGTGGCGGTAGAGGGAGAGCCGCTGGCTTTCGGCGATATGGGCGGCGTGCTTTACACCAATGATGTGATGCGCATTGGGGAGAGGGAGCTGGTTCGGTTTGTGAAGTGACATTTAAGATATCTGTTCGAATCTATGGGGGTGGAGACGAAAATGCTGAACGAGTTGGATTGGAAGATATTAAAATGTATTCTGGAGGAGAATAGGCCTGTTTCCAACAGGGAGCTGGCGCTGTCCTGCAATGCTGCGGTCAATACAATCCGCAAGGAAATAGCACTGATCAACGAGGCGGTTGATAAACACGGTTTTAGTATTATCTCCAAGGCCTCTGTGGGTAATTACCTGAGCATTATTGATCACGAGCTGGCTGATCCTTACATAGAAAGGCTCTACGACCGGTATAAAAGGAAGCAGCGGATGAGCAATCAGTATTCTTCCTGCGTACTTTATATGGCGAGAAAATGTCTGTGCTTCTCTGGGAAGCTGACGGTGGAAGAACTGTGCCAGGAGCTGTACTGTTCCCGTGGAACGGTTCTGCGTGAATTGGATGAAGTGAAAAAGGTTTTAAATCCCTACGGTCTGGCTCTGAAAAATAAACGCGGCGGCCAGGGGCTGGTAGTTGAGGGAAATGAGTGGAATCTGCGTCAGTGCCTGATCTATCAGCACAAGCTTTTTAAGAACTCAATTGATGAGGTTGAACACAAGGAATCGGTATTCAAATCCCTCTTTTTCATGCTGGATAATGAAAAACGCTATGAAACTGCGCGGGATGAACTGATGGACGGCCTGATGCATCAGAGGGACTTTTCCCTACCCATTCTCTGTTTCCCCAAAATCGTTCACTATATGCAGCTGAGCTTCAGCCGCCGCAAATACACTGGCGGCATCCGGTTTACAGAGGAGCAGATCCGGCGTGCAGAAAATTCGCCGGAGTATACATTTGCAAAAAACCTGTATACAAAGGTGGGGCAGCGTTTGAAGCAGACGGTGCTGGAGCAGGATATTCTGGCTCTGTCCATGCTGATCCTTTCCTATGAGTCCCAGAACCATCACATGAGATCCTCGGCAGAATACCCGGAATATTTTGAGGAAACCCAGGAATTAATCCAACGGCTGTCGGAGACGTGGGGATATCCCAGGGAAATATTTGACCAGGCCTTTGTGGATGAATGGATCTGTTTTTTGTATACACTGAAAAACCGCCTGATCTTTAAGGTCTATTCCGACGGTGAAGCCAGCGGCTTTATCCGGCTTCAAGGGATCAGGTCATCCGATTTCTGCCTGCTGTTTGCCCGGCTGTATAAAGAAAAACATGGCATTGACCTGGGAAAAGAAAATGTGCTCATCGCATTCCATCTCTTTCACAGGCTGTTGAAAAAAGATTCCTACTGTTATTATGCCCAGAACATACTGGTCATTTCCCATTATGGGATATCCTGCGCCAGGTCCCAGGCCATGAATATCCGGCAGGGCTATGGACATGAAGTAAAATCAGTTACCCCGGCTGAGATATGCGAATATGTGGAGGAAGAACCGGAGGAGTTTGATCTTTTGATGACAGATCTGCGGATGGACAGGAGACGTTACCTTACATCGTATCACATGCCCATACTGACAGTGGAATTTCTGCCGTTCCAATACCGATGTCAGGAACTGGATGATTATCTGCTGAAGGTTCAGGACAGCTGCGAATGGACAGTCATTAAAAGGCACTGCTTCCACTATCTGGACCTGAGATCAAAGGAGGAGGTCCTGCAGCTGTCTCTTATACACATCTCCGAGCCCACGAGACCAGAGAGGATCTCGTATGCCGTCTTCTGCTTGAAAAAAA
>URUZ01000261.1 GCA_900551225.1 uncultured Clostridium sp. | reverse complement strand
CCCCATGTTTTGGACAGCGCGCCTAATGGGGCCATGACCATATCAGCGGCTGAGTCAGGGGCTGGGGCTCAGGCAGGGGCTGGGGCTCAGGCAGGCGTTGCGGCTCAGGCGTCGGCTGAAGCAGCGCCCACATATTAGAGCAAAACACACATAAAGGAGTAACAACTAAATGCCATATTTTACCTACAATGAAAAGAACGTTTACTATAAAGAGACCGGCGAGGGAATTCCCCTGCTTCTGCTTCACGGAAACACAGCTTCCTCCAACATGTTTGGGGAAGTCGCGGAGGAATACCTGCCGGATTACAAGGTGGTTTTGATTGATTTCCTGGGACACGGACAATCTGACCGGCTGGAGTGTTTCCCCACAGACCTGTGGTTTGACGAAGCCTTACAGGTCATCGCCCTCATCCGTGAAAAAGGCTGGGAAAATGTATGCCTCATCGGCAGCAGCGGCGGTGCACAGGTGGCGCTGAACGTGGCTCTTGAAGCTCCGGAGCTGGTGAATAAAGTCGTCGCGGACAGCTTCGAGGGGGAATTTACACTGAAGGCCTTTACTGAGAACGTGGTGGAGGACCGAGCCCAGTCCAAGCTGGACCAGGGAACCAGGATGTTCTATCAGTTCATGCACGGCGATGACTGGGAATCTGTGGTGGACAACGATACCCGGGCAATTGAAGAACACGACCGGACAATTGGAAGATTTTTCCATAAGCCCCTGGAGTCATTTAAACCTCAGATCCTGTTCACAGGAAGCAGGGAGGATGAGTTCATCAGCGCCGTTGACCCTGATTATTTTGATACGGTGTACGGCGGCATGATAAAAAAGATGGGCCATGGCCGGATACACCTTTTTCCAAGCGGCGGCCACCCTGCCATGCTTTCCAATGCAGAAGCGTTTGTCAGGCTCAGCAAGGAGTTTTTGGCTGAATAAAGAAGGACATTAGCTCCCAGGAGTCTTACCAAATTATAAAACCACCACATTCACCCTATCCCCCGCCTTCAATTCCATTGTCCCGGCCTCAATATCCACCATGCAGTTGCACCCCTCCATGGACGCCAGCACCCCGGAGGAATGCAGCCCCCGGGGCATATGCACATACCCATCCTCATAGATCCCGCGGATAAACCGCCGGCCCGGGCTGGCCTTTGGAAACGGATCGGCCATGACCGCTTCTCTCCGCTTAGGCAGAAGGGACGGATCGCCGGACATTTTCGCCAGCACAGGGCGGATCAGAAGCTCAAAGTTCGCCAAGGCTCCGAATGGATTCCCGCTGAGGCTGACCACAGGCGCCTGGTCCAGCATGGAGAATATGGTGGGCGTCCCTGGTTTCAGCTGCACCCGCCAGAAGATCTGATCCGCTCCCGCTATGCCCAGGGCTTCGTGGACAATATCCTTTTTTCCCACCGACACGCCGCCTGTGGTGATGATCAGATCCGCCCGGCCGGTGAGCTCCGTCAGGGTTTTGGCAAGCTTCACCGGATCATCGGCCACCACCTTTGTGCGGAACGGCGTGATGCCAAACTCCATCATCCGGGCGTTCAGCAGGAAGAGGTTGCTGTTATAGATCTTTCCCTCGCCCAGAGGTTCCCCGGGCAGGACCACCTCGTCCCCGGTGGTGACAATGGCTACAGAGGGCCTGCGGACTACGGGTACATTCCTGCGGCCCAGGCTGGCCAGAATGCCGATTTCCACATAGCCCAGCTTACGGCCTGCGGGCAGCATCAGACTGCCCTTCTTAAAATCTTCCCCCTGAAAACAGTAGTTCTCCCAGCATTTCGCCGCCCGGCGGATCTCCACAGTGGTTTCCCCGTAATCTGTGTCCTCCTGGCGGATACAGCAGTCACAGCCCTGAGGCACCGGCGCGCCGGTCATGATTCTCACCGCCTCCCCGCTTTTTACCTGTATGCGGGCGCTGTGTCCTGCGTCAATCTCCCCTTTTACCTTCAGATACACCGGAGCGCCCTCCAGGGCGCCCCGGGTATCCTCCCAGCGGCAGGCATAGCCGTCGATGGCGGACCGTGGAAAGGGCGGATTGTCAAACTCCGCCGTGATATCCCGGCTCAGAATCCGCCCCAGGGACTGGGTCAGCAGTACGGACTCCTGGTCCTGCACCCTGGCCGCAAGTCCGGTCATCAGCTCAACCGCCTCCTCAACCGTGATGCGCTGCAGCGGCGGCTGGCAAAACCGCTGGGTAATGATGGATTTTTCCTCTATATGTTCCATATCCACCTCTAACGGGCCAGCTTGATGTTCTCCACCGCCGGAACCTCTTCTCTGGACTCCGCGGCCTGCAGCAGCTGACGGGCCAGCGGGATGATGAAGCCGCCGCAGGCATTTCCAAGGGTCATTACCAGCAGGTAAATGAAGGTGTGCACACTCCACACATTGGCCACGGAGAAATAGAACATGTTGGCCACACAGTGCTCAAATCCGCAGAGAATGAACACGATGACGCCCATGAAGATGCCGATATACTTGCCGATCTCGTGCTTGTTGGTCTTGAAGCCGTCCACAGCGATGAACATTAAAATGTTGCAGAATACGGATAAGATAAAAATGCTGAGCATGGAATCATTTAATTTGACATCGCAGATGCCTCTTGCTTTCTCAGCGATTCCCGCGATTCTGGTTGCCCGGATCAGGTAGCCGGTGATTACGGCTCCCACCAGATTCCCCAGCCATACCTGGAATAAGAAGCCCAGGTATGCAGGGCCCTGGTTCACCAGATAGCCTACTTTGCCGGTAAACAGGTTAAAACCGAAGGTACATACTGCAAACAAGCCCAAGCTAAAGAAAATAGCGCCCACTACCTTATTGTCCAGAGACAGGAATACCACGCCTCCGATGCTGATGCTGACTCCTGCAAGAATGGAATACATAAAAGAACTGAACTGTTTCATTACTCTCCTCATTTCTGCGCCGCCTCTTTTTTCCCGGGAAGGTGCCGTCAGCGCAGGCCCACCTCCCGTCCCCGCCATGTGAACGGCAGTGAGACTTTACCCCATAACCAAAGACTGCAGCTGCGGCCCATTGTAGATGTTCATGCGGCTGCTGCGGGCGAATCCAATGACGGTCAGGTGATACTCCCTGGCCAGCTCCAGGGTCAGGTCCGTGGGAGCTGATCTGGATACTATGGCCGGAATGCCCGCGCGGATTGTTTTCTCCGCAATTGGGCTGGGAATCCTTCCCGTTGTAAAAACTGTGGTTTTGCCGAACTCCACGCGGTCCTTAAGGGCTCTGCCCACCGTCTTCTCAAACGCATGATACCGGTCCACATCCTCGCTGAAGTACAGCGGCAGCGGGCCGCGGCACAGCATCACACTGTGGACGTTACCCGTCCTCTGAAATATCTCCGAGGAGGACAGCAGCTGCTCGGAGAGTGTCAGCACATCCTCCGGGCAGACTGCCAGATCCGGCAGCGTCTTCATCTTTTGCAGGTTTTCATGGAAAGACACGTCGGCCCGGCCCAAGGGCAGGCTGACCGTCATTTCTTCCACATCGTCAATTGAGGCTATCTTCCCCTCGGTATACAACTTCCCCAGGATCAGCTCTTCCAGATACTCCGGTATGCAGCATACCGTTTCACTGAACGCGCCGTTAATGTACAGGCTGAAGGAGAATTCCGCCAGCACCTGGTCAGAGTCCGCCTGCCCCTTGCCGGAGACGTAGCGGAGCACCGGATATTGTTTAATCAGCGTCATGGTATCCTTCCTCGGGCCAAAATGCCCTTTACGCCTTGCGTATGCGGATCGCGCAGGCTTTATACTCAGGGATTTTCGCAAACTCGTCTGTGGCGGAGTTGGTGATGCGGTTGACGTTGCCGTCTGCGAAGTGGAAGGTCATAAAGGCCTCCTGGGGGAATACCTTGCTTCCCACCCGTGCGGTGGTGATGATCTCACCCCGTCTGGAAGATACGGCCACCTTGTCGCCGTCACTGATATCCAGCGTCTTTGCATTCGCCTCATTCATCTCAATATAGGACTGGCCGCAGATCTCATTGAGCCCCTCCGTCCTGCCAGTCATGGCTCTGGTATTGTAATGGTACAGCATGCGGCCCGTGGTCAGCAGGATGGGATATTCCTCATCCGGCGTCTCCTTGGACTCCTGGTAAACGGCTGGGTAGAAATACCCAAGTCCCCTGGAGAATTTACCCACATGGAGAATGGGCGTGCCCGGGTGGTCCTTGGCTGGGCAGGGCCACTGGGGGCTCTCCCCACGGTCCAGCCGCTCAAAGCTGAAACCGCCGTAGGATGGGGTCAGGGCAGCAATCTCATCCAGCACCTGGCTGGCGCTGTCATAGCGGCAGGGATATCCCATGCGCTCCATCACATCGCAGAAGATCTGGATATCGTCCCTGGCTTCTCCCGCCGGTTCCACCGCCTTGCGCACTCTCTGCGGACGGCGTTCGGTGTTGGTGAAGGTGCCCTCTTTCTCCGCGTAGCTGACGCCGGGGAGCACCACATCCGCGAAGGCCGCTGTCTCTGTGAGGAACAGCTCCTGCACCACCAGGAAATCCAGGCTGTTTAAGGCCTTCTCAATGTGGCTGGTATCCGGGTCAGTAACCATGGGGTCTTCGCCGAATATGTACAGTCCCTTGATCTTCCCCTCCACGGCGGCAGGGAATACCTGGGTGGAGGTCAGGCCGGGAGACTGGCTTAAGGGCACGCCCCAGGCCTTCTCAAACTTGGCAGCCGCATCAGCATTTGCCACCTTCTGGTAACCTGGGAAGTCTCCCGGCAGGCAGCCCATATCGCAGGCGCCCTGGACGTTATTCTGGCCTCGCAGGGGATTCACGCCGCAGCCCGGCTTGCCCAGCTTCCCAACCATCATAGCCAGGTTGGACAGACTCATTACGCCCTCTGTTCCAGTGGAATGCTCCGTCACGCCCAGACAGTAGATAATGGGCGCGGCCTTGGCTTTGGCGTACAGCCGTGCGGCCTTCACCAGGTCATCGGCGTTGATATGGCAGATCTCCGCCACCTTCTCGGGGGTGTAACTTTCCACGATCTCCCGCAGTACCTCGAACCCTTCAGTCCTGGATTCAATATACTCCATATCGGCCAGGCCCTCTTTTAAGATCACGTGCATCATGCCGTTGGCAAATGCCACGTTGGTGCCGGGCTTGATCTGCAGATGGATCTCCGCCTGATTGGTCAGGTCGATCTTCCTGGGATCAACCACAATGATTTTAGCGCCCCGCTTAACCGCCCTGCGGATCTGGGTGCCCACCACAGGGTGTGCTTCCGTGGGGTTGGAGCCAACTAACAGGATAACCTCCACATCGCCGGTGATATCTGCAATGGGGTTGGTCATGGCGCCGGACCCCAGAGTCTTGGCCAGGCCGGTCACTGAGGCTGAGTGGCATACCCGCGCGCAGTTATCCACGTTGTTGGTGAAAAATGCGGCCCGCATCATCTTCTGGAATACAAAGTTATCCTCATTGGGCGCCCGGGAGCAGGAGAAACCGGCTACGGAATCCTTGCCGTACTCCTTCTGGATGGCCTTAAATTTCTCTTCGATCAAGTCCAGGGCCTCCTTCCAGGTGGCCCGCTCCAGTTTCCCTTCCCTGCGGATCAGCGGGTATTTTAAGCGGTCGCCGGACCCTACGAACTTGTAAGAACCGAACTTGCCCTTCACGCACAGAATATTGTGGTTGGACGGGCCGTCTGCAGGCTCCACGCCCACGATGCGGTTATCCTTCACCAGAAGGTCCATCTGACATCCCGTAGCGCAGTGGGGACAGGTGGTGCGGACCTTTTTTACCTCCCACTGGCGGTATTTCTTGTGGTCCTTGGCAGACAGCGCGCCGGTGGGACAGTGGGAAACGCAGTTGCCGCAGGATTCACAGTTAGTCTGGTTCCACGGGGTGTCATAGTTGGTGGAAATGACAGTGTCAAAGCCGCGGGCCTTTAAGCTGATCACGTCCCTGCACTGAAGCTCCCCGCAGACCCGCACGCAGCGGCGGCACATGATGCACAGCTCCGGGTTATACTCAAAGAATGGGCTGCTGGTATCCTTGGGCGCCGACACCCGCCTGCCCCCGGTAAAGCTGGTGGCCTCCACGCCATACTCCATACAGTAGTCCTGGAGCTTGCAGCTGCCGTTCTGGGCGCAGGAGAAGCAGTGCTCCTTGTGGTTGCTCATCAGCAGATCCAGCACAAAACGTCTGGCTTCCCGCACCTTGGGAGAATTGGTCTGGATCTTCATACCGTCGCTGCAGTGCTCCGAGCAGGCGGTTACCAGGCCCTTCTTACGGCCTCCGCTGACCTCCACCACACACATGCGGCAGGAGCCGTCAGGGGCCAGTTCTTTCATATAGCACAGGGTGGGAATCTCTACTCCCAGACCTGCCGCAGCGGTGAGAATGGTGGTCTCAGGCGCCACCTCACAGGCAATTCCATCTATTTCAATCTGTATCCTGGCATTGGGATCTACATGGTGTGACATACTTGGTTCCTCCTTGTTATGAGCACTTAGCGCCTGTACTTTAGGCGCTTACGTGCGATACATGTCACTGGCACTTAGTGAGGTCTTTCACGAACTTAGTGCAGTGGCTTGTTATGAGCACTTAGTGCAGTGGCTCGTCTTTCCGACATTTGATCAGGGCTTCAAAGTTCTCTCTTCTGTGGCGGAGACAGGATCTCAAAGCGATATTCACAGACTGGCCCAGGCCGCAGGCAGAGAGCGCAGACACCTGCTCAGCCATGGCTTCCAGCCGCTCCACGTCTCCCTCTCCCGCGCGCCCCTCCACAAAATCGGTGAGCAGCTCCAGGATTCTGGCGGTTCCCAGACGGCAGGGGGTGCATTTCCCGCAGGACTCATGGACAAAGAACTCGAACACCTTCTGGATATACTCCACCAGGCTGACGCTCTCGTCCATCACCACGATCGCTCCTGATCCGACAGCCAGACCTTCCGCTGCCAGCGCCTCATAGGAGTAGGGGGTATCCAGCTGTTCCGGGAAACCGATGGGCCCGGACTGTCCGCCCAGATGGCAGAAGCCCAGCTTCTTCCCTCCGCAGATTCCGCCGCCATAGGCCTCGTCCATGATCAGGTCCCTCAGCGGCAGCCCCAGGCCCGCCTCATAGATCCCGCGGCGGTTCACATGGCCGCAGATGGATACCAGCTTTGTACCTCCGCCCTCTGGTGTACCGTAGTCCAGGAACGCCTGGCTTCCCTCTGCCAGGATCACGGGGATACAGGCAAATGTCTCCACATTGTTCACCAGGGTGGGTTTCCCATACAGGCCCACTTCTGCCAGATGAGGAGGTTTGATGCGGGGCCGGCCTGTCTTGCCCTCAATGGAGTTGAGCAGCGCGGAGTTCTCGCCGCAGACATAGGCCCCGCCGCCGGAGACAACGGTAATTGTATAGTTAAAGCCCGGAACACCCAGAATATCCTTTCCCAGGTACCCGGCCTTCTCCGCTTCATGGATGGCGGCCTCAAAGACCTTCTGTATTTTCCTGTACTCGCCGCGTATGTAGATATAGCCTTTCTCTGCCCCAAACACATAACCGGCGATCAGCATCCCTTCAATGACGCTGAGGGGCGTCCTCTCCAGCAGCTCCCGGTCCTTGAAGGTGCCCGGTTCGCCCTCGTCCGCATTACAGACAATGTATTTCGGCTCCCCCTCGATCTGGTACAGGCTCTTCCACTTGCGCCCCGCGGGATAGGCCGCGCCGCCTCTGCCTCGTAAGTTGGAGCGGAGCACTTCCTCCAGGATCTCCTCCTTATCCATTTTCATGGCATTTCTGATTCCCGCGAAGCCGCCCAGCGCGATAAACTCTGAAACGGAGACCGGGTCCATCTTTCCAACTCGTTTTAATAAAACTGGTTCCTGTTTAGTCATCCCCTTGTTCCCTCCCATTTACTGATTCCGTTTCCCTGCTCTTAAGTCCGCCAGCAGTCCGCGGATCTTCTCTCTGTCCAGATTGCCATATACCGTATCCTTCACCTTGATCACCGGACCAATGTCGCAGGCACCGACACATGGGATGTAGTGGTAGGCAAATATTCCGTCAGCAGTCGGCTCCCCGGGTTTCACACCCAGCTCCTCCTCCAGAATTCCCGCAACCTCCTCTGAGCGTGAGAAATGACAGGGCGTGCTGTTGCAGACCTTCAGCACAAACCGGGCCTTTGGCTGGGTCTTCAGCATGGCGTAGAACGTAATGATGTCGTAAACCCGCGTGGGCGGCAGGCCTACCTCCTCTGCAACCAGGGCGGCGGTATCCTCGTCTATGTAGTTATACCCTGAAGCATTCTGCAACTCGTAAAGAATTGCCAGAAGGTGTTCCTTATCCCCGCCATTTGCGTGAATAATCGAACGTTTTTCCTCAGTTGTCAGATGGCTCTTTATCTCCATTGCCTGTTCTCCTATCCTAAATTTTTTTGTACCAACAAAGTACAGACTAGCAA
>URUZ01000260.1 GCA_900551225.1 uncultured Clostridium sp. | reverse complement strand
ACCTTCTTCTTTTCACGGCCAATACACCAGCCAACGTCCGCGTACCCATCCGCGTACCCATCCGCGCCTCACCTGCGCTCTACAACCACCGAATAATCCCCACCCCACTCCCCAGTCTGATAATCATAGATCAAAATCCGATGCGGTGCATTCAATAATATCCAGATCTCAAAATCTGCAGGTTCAAACTCCCCATCTGTAATTAGCTGGTCATTAAAATGCCAAAAAGATGCCCCCTCACCAATTAAATACGTCCATATCCATATTCTGCTCATGGGACTCCTTCACCTTTTCACCCCCTTTCACCTCTTATATCACATATTCCCAGGATTCGTTACATAAAATATAATTTTCTTGAAAATTCCGGTAAACACTGTATACTTAAGAGACATGAGATCCATGTTACGGAATGGCATTGAGGCTGTTAAACTTAAGACAAATTTAATAGACCTTGTTGTAGGTATCAGGTTATTTTGGTATAATTGTGTCGTTAATATTAAAAATCACATAAATATTTATAAAATATATCCAAAGAAAGGGGCATAGATATTGTGAAGGAACTGACGATTGGACAGATGGCCAGGCTGAATGGGGTGTCGGAACAGGCTCTCCGGCTCTATGACCGGGAAGGGCTGTTTTCGCCCATGTACCGGGATGAGGACAATGGCTACCGCTACTATGACATCCGCCAGAGCGCCCAGCTGGACATGATCCAGCACATGAAGTCCCTTGGAATGTCCCTGAAGGACATCCGCTGTCAGCTGGAGGACTTTGACCTGGAGCAGTTCCAGAAGATCCTGCTGGAGAATTCCAGGGCCATTGACCAGAAGATCCAGGAACTTCACTACCAGAAACGGGCCATACAGAGAACCCTGGACAGCTATGAGTGGTATGAGAATGCGCCCCCGGACGGCACCATTGTGCTGGAATATATTCCCAGACGTCTGACCTACATGGTGGACTCAGGTGTCAATTTCTATGCCTATGGCATTGATATCTATGAAAAAATCCTCAGAAACCTGAAAAAGGACCTGCTGGCCCACCGCCTTTCGCCCATCTACTTTTACAATGCGGGCAGTATCCTGCGCAAGGACAGGCTGCTGCGGCGGGAATTTTATTCTACGGAGATCTTCGTGCTGGTGGACGAGGGCGTGGTGGACCCGAGCCTGACTGTCTCTGTACCTGCCAGCACCTACCTGTGCATCTACTGCAACAGCTTTGAGAAGGAACAGGAATATATTGTGCGCCTGCTGGAAACCATAGAAGAAAAAGGGTATCAGATCACCGGAGACTACATCTGCGAGGTGGTGGCCGAGGTGCCTATGGATATGCAGGAGCGCGGCATGTTCCTCCGCCTGCAGATCCCGGTGCGCCTGTCATAATGATGGAAAATCCCATTGACTTGATACCTCGTATAGGCCTTATACTTAAGGCAGCAACAAAAACAGCTTATCATGAAAGGGGTTTTGTGAAATGATGAATTATGAAAAGATCCGTGTGGTACAGTATGGCTGCGGCAAGATGGCCAAGTATATCCTTCGCTATCTCTATGAAAAAGGTGCTGAGATCGTGGGAGCAATCGATGTTAATCCCGCTGTGGTGGGAATGGACGTGGGCGATTTCGCAGAGCTGGGCGTTAAGCTGGGCGTGGTGATCCGGGACGATGCGGACGCTGTGCTGGATGAGTGCGACGCTGATATTGCAGTGGTGACTCTGTTCAGTTTCATGAGCGATGTTTACCCTCACTTTGAGAAATGCGTATCCAGGGGGATCAATGTGGTGACCACCTGTGAAGAAGCCATCTATCCGTGGACAACCGCCTCATCCATCACCAACAAGCTGGACCTGCTGGCCAAAGAGAACGACTGCACCATCGTGGGCGCCGGCATGCAGGATATTTACTGGATCAATATGATCGGCTGTGTGGCAGGCGGCGTGCACCGCATTGACCGCATCGAAGGCGCCATCAGCTACAATGTGGAAGATTACGGCCTGGCCCTGGCAGAGGCCCACGGCGTGGGGCTGACACCTGAGGAATTTGAGGAGAAGATCGCACACCCGACTACCCTGGAGCCAAGCTATGTGTGGAATTCCAATGAGGCGCTGTGTAACAAGATGGGCTGGACCATCAAGAGCCAGACCCAGAAATGTGTTCCCTATTTCTATGAGTCCGATCTGTACTCAGAGACTATGGGATACACGATCCCCAAGGGGAAATGCATCGGCATGAGCGCGGTTGTGACCACAGAGACCTTCCAGGGACCGGTGATCGAAACCCAGTGTATCGGCAAGGTGTATGGACCTGAGGACGGCGATATGTGCGACTGGAAGATCATCGGCGAGCCCGATACCACCTTCTTTGTACAGAAGCCGGCCACTGTGGAGCACACCTGCGCCACCGTAGTAAACCGTATCCCAACCATTCTCAACGCTCCGGCCGGCTATGTGACGGTGGAGAAGCTGGAAGATGTGCAGTATCTTTCCTATCCTATGCATATGTATTTGGATTTCTAAGATTGAATTGACTGACAACAACACACCCCGGCAGCCTTTTGACGGCAGCCGGGGTTTCATTGTTGCCCAGGATCGGCTGCTGTGGCCCCTCTCTGTAACAACTCACAGTTACATCAGAGAATATTCCCTTTTATGCAGTAAAATTTAGGAGATTGCTGGAAGTGTATAGACAAAAATTCCTATAGTTGCTATAATGACTATATTCGAAATTTAGCAGAGGGAAGGGAATACTAATGAGTCGGACATCGAATGTGGGATTTGTGTATCGTCAGTATACGACAGAAGGCGTTTTTCTGGCTGACTTTAAGAGCTCAAAAGAGGCAGCAGAGGCGACTGGAACATCATCCGGCGCCGTGGTAAGAGCGGCTCACGGAGAGCGGAAAAGCGGCGGAGGATTCGTCTGGAGAAAGGTTCGCGAGGAGACACCAAAGGAGGATATCCAGGTGGAATTTGGCAGCAGTATCGGCTACCATGAGCGCAGACCGGTGGTTCAAACGGATCTGGAAGGCAATGTGGTGAAGGAGTATCTTTCTATTGCCCATGCCTGCCGGGAACTGAAGATCAGCCGCAGGAGCCTGTCCTGTGCCGTAAGCGGAGCACAGAAGACGGCAGGCGGTTACTGCTGGGCATTAAAAGAGACGGCTGAAGAGACTGAAGGCAGTAAAGAATAGGAAACCATTAAAATTGGAAACCAAAGACCATATGCGGCTGCCGGACAATATGTCCGGCGGCTTTTTCTGTATCATAGGATATTTTTTCTCCACATATATTGATAGAGAATGCCATAACAGAGAGCAGGATACGGAATGATGGAAATCTATGTGGTACAGGAAAATGACAATGTGGACAAAATTGCGGCCGGACACGGAATCAGCGTGGAGACCCTGATCTATATGAACCAGCTTGTATTCCCCTACGCCCTGGCGGTGGGCCAGGCGCTGCTGCTGCCCATGTCCGGCCAGGCCGGCGGGGGCAGTATCCCGGCCAGAACGCCGGCGGAGGTGATCGGATACGCCTACCCCTTTATCAGCCCATGGGTGCTGGACCAGACGTTGCCGTATCTGTCCGGGCTGTATGTATTTTCCTACGGGTTTACGGAGGAGGGGGAGCTGGTGGAACCGGTTCTGGACGATACGTGGATGATCGAGGCAGCCAGGGACAGCCAGGTCAGGCCGGTTCTGACCTTTACCTCCATCGGGCCTGACGGACGGTTCCACAGTTCCCTGATCCACACCCTGTTAAACAGCCCCCAGCTGCAGCAGCGGGTGTTGTGGCAGCTGGGCATGGTGATGCAGGAGAAGGGATTCGGCGGAATTGATCTGGACTTTGAATATATACCGGCCGAGGACCGCTACCTGTACCCTGAGTTCGTGGAGCTGGTGCATCGGGTGATGAGCCCCTTCGGCTACCAGGTGTCCGTTGCCCTGGCCCCTAAGACCTCATCGGACCAGGAGGGGCTGCTGTATGAGGGAATCGATTACAGCCGGCTGGGGGCAGCGGCCGACAAGGTGCTGCTGATGACATACGAGTGGGGGTATACCTACGGACCGCCCATGGCCGTGGCCCCCATCAACATGGTGCGCCGGGTGGCGGAGTACGCCCTGACCCAGATCCCGGCCCAGAAGATTCAGCTGGGAATCCCCAACTACGGCTATGACTGGCCGCTTCCCTATGAGCGCGGCGTCACCAGGGCCAGGACCCTGGGCAATGTGGAAGCCGTTCAGCTGGCCATTGAATACGGGGCGGTAATCCAGTTTGACCAGGTGGCCCAATCCCCCTATTTCCATTATACTAAAAATGGAATCCGCCATGAGGTGTGGTTTGAGGATGTGCGGAGCTACCGGGCAAAGTTCGCCCTGGTTAAGGAGCTGGGCCTGCGGGGCGTCGGCTACTGGCAGCTGATGCAGCTTTTCAGGGCAGGGCTGCTGCTGATGGCGGACCTGTTTGAAATTTCCAAAGAATAGTGTGGAAAATTCGGTGAATTTATAGTACAATATTGACAGTGGCAGAAAACTGCAAAAAAAGGCAAAAAACAGCAGAAAATAGAGAGGATAAAATATGAAGAGAGACGACATGATATGGAGCGAACGTAAGAGGAACTGGCTGGGCCTGCCCTGGACATTTACAGTGTACGGCCTGTCGGAGGACCGGCTGTTTATCAAGTCCGGCGTGATGACGGTCCATGAGGACGAGGTGCGTCTGTACCGGATTCTGGATCTGACGCTGAGCCGCAGCCTGTGGCAGAGGATGCTGGGGCTGGGCACCATCCATGTGGACAGCAGCGACAAGACCATGAAGAACTTTGACATTATCAATATCCGTAACTGCTATGACGTGAAGGAGCAGCTTTCCAGCCTGGTGGAGGCAGAGCGGGACAACAAGCGGGTATCCTCCAGAGAGTTCATGGGCAGCCAGCACGACTTTGAGGATGACTATGATTTGGATGACAATCAGATGTAATAGCAGCACCAGATAAATTATGAAAGGGGATAATAAATGGGGAAGAAACGCAATATCATCGTAGGGCAGTCGGGGGGACCGACCTCAGTGATTAATTCCAGCCTGGCCGCTGTGTATAAGACGGCCAAAGAGCGCGGATTCCACAAGGTGTACGGGATGCTCCACGGCATCCAGGGATTTCTGGATGAGCTGTATGTGGACCTGTCCACCCAGATTCATTCAGACATGGACATTGAGCTTTTGAAGCGGACGCCGTCGGCATTTCTGGGGTCCTGCCGCTATAAGCTGCCGGAGATCCATGAGAATCCGGAGATCTATGAGAAGATCTTCGGGATTCTGGACAAGCTGGAGATTGAGGTGTTCATCTATATCGGGGGCAATGACTCCATGGACACCATCAAGAAGCTGTCCGATTATGCCATCGTAAAGGGGCATCAGCAGAAGTTCCTGGGCGTTCCCAAGACCATTGATAATGATCTGGCCCTGACGGACCACACGCCCGGCTTCGGCAGCGCCGCTAAGTACATAGGCACAGCCACCAAAGAGGTGATCCGGGACGCCATGGGCCTATCCTACAAGCGTGAGATGATCACCATCATCGAGGTGATGGGCAGAAACGCCGGCTGGCTGACCGGCGCCACAGCGCTGGCCAAAACCGAGGAGTGCGACGGCCCGGATCTGATCTATCTTCCGGAGATCACATTTAACATTGAAAAGTTCCTGAAAAAGATCAGAGAGCTGCTGAAGAAAAAGCAGTCCATTGTGGTGGCTGTCTCTGAGGGCATCAAGCTGGCGGACGGAAGATATGTGTGCGAGCTGTCCGGGGGCAGCGACTATGTGGACCCCTTCGGCCACAGGCAGCTGGCAGGCACAGCGGCCTACCTGGCAGGTTTTCTGGCGGCTGAGATCGGCTGCAAGACCCGGTCCGTGGAATTCTCCACCCTCCAGCGGAGCGCCTCCCATATGGCCTCCCGGGTGGATATCAACGAGGCATTCATGGTCGGCGGCGCGGCGGTGAAGGCGGCGGATGAGGGCGATACAGGGAAAATGGTGGTGATTGACCGCATTTCCGATGACCCGTACATGAGTGCAGCGGGCATCTATGATGTTCACAAGATCGCCAACAATGAGAAGGTGGTTCCCCGGGCGTGGATGAACCGGGAAGGCAACTACGTGACCCAGGAATTCATCGACTATATTGAACCGCTGATCCAGGGCGACTATCAGCCCTTTATGGTCAACGGTCTGCCTCAGCATCTGGTGCTGAGAAGGCAAAAGTCATAAAAAATCAGCATTTTTCTACAAATTGTATTAAAATGAGAACATTGAAAAACGGGGAATGCCATGAGAAATCAGGCATTCCCCATATTTTTGGAAATGGGGAGGGGAAAATAAATAGAAAACCCCTCCCCTTTGAATTTAAATTACCTAAATTGCCCAATAAAATCCGGTAAAAAGCCATGAAACGAAATTTGACAAGATTCACAAATCGTGATATAAGTATTTTAACACGAACAATATTACGTTTGGTTCAGTTCCTTCACAATGGAGGGGCCAAAGAAAAAAGGAGTTTTGAATATGAAACAGAGAAGAATCATGTTACCGGGTATGGCGGAGGCGAAGCGGTTTGTCGATGAAGCTAGTAGGTGTGACTTTGATATCGATGTTTTCTATAACAGAGTAGTAATTGATGCAAAGTCCATTCTGGGTGTTCTGAGCCTGGATCTGACCCGTATTCTCACCGTCCAGTACAATGGGGACAGCGCGGAATTCGAGGAATATCTGGAGACACTGGACCCTTCCCGCGCAGTGGCAGTGGCCTGACAGGCCGAAGAAGCAGTTAAGAGTTGGATCAGAACCGGGCGGATTGTGAACACATGTTTGCAATCCGCCCGGTTTTGTGTTATCATTGTACACATGATTTCAGTGAAACTGATCAATGATGCAGGAGGTCCGCAGTGGAGGAAAACGCCCAGTCCGTTATTCGAATATCAGTCCGCAATCTGGTGGAGTTTGTCATGCGGAGCGGCGACCTGGACAACCGCAGGACAGCGGGAGCCAAGAAGGAGGCCATGCAGGCCGGCGGACGGCTGCACCGCAAGATCCAGAAGCGCATGGGCAGTGACTACCGGGCGGAGGTGGGCTTAAAGCACCAGGTGGATGAAGGGGAATACCGCCTTCTGGTGGAGGGCCGCGCGGACGGAATCATCACAGAGCCGGGCGGCATTGTCATCGATGAGATCAAGTGCATTTACATGGATCTAAAACACCTGGAGGAGGCGGACCAGGTCCATCTGGCCCAGGCCCGGTGTTACGCCTATTTCTATGCCTTTGACAACCAGCTGGCCGCCATGGGCGTGCAGATCACCTACTGCAATATTGAGACCGAGGATCTGCGCCGCTTCCGCCTGGATTACTCCTTTCAGGAGCTGGAGGAGTGGTTTGCAGGGCTGGTTCATGAGTATGTGAAATGGTCCCGTTACCAGTACCATCACGGCCTGCGCCGCCGGGAGTCCCTGCAGGAGCTGCAGTTTCCCTACGAGTTCAGGGAAGGGCAGAAGGGGCTGGCCGCGGCGGTGTACCGCATGGTGATGCAGGAGAAGAATCTATATATCCAGGCTCCCACCGGGGTGGGCAAGACGCTGTCCACCATATTTCCCAGCTTAAAAGCCATGGGGGAGGGGAAGGGGGACAAGCTGTTCTACCTGACGGCCAAGACCATCACCCGCAGTGTGGCTGAGGAGGCATTTGCAGTGCTGCGCAGCGTGCGCCAGCTGTATTTCAGCACAGTGACCATCACGGCCAAGGAGAAGCTGTGCATCCTGGACAAGCCGGACTGCAACCCTGCCGCCTGTCCGGTGGCTGAGGGCCACTATGACCGGGTCAATGACGCTGTCTATGATATTCTGCACCAGGAGATGGGCATCACCAGGGAGGCAGTGCTGGACTATGCGGCCCGTTACCGGGTATGCCCCTTTGAGTTCTGCCTGGATATCAGCAACTGGGTGGACGGCATCATCTGTGATTACAACTATGTCTTTGATCCCAATGTGCGTCTGAAGCGGTATTTTGCAGAGGGAAGCACAGCCGGGGAGTATCTGTTTCTGGTGGACGAGGCCCACAACCTGGTGCCCAGAGCCAGGGAGATGTACAGCGCCGGGCTGCTGAAGGAGGATGTGCTGCTGGTTAAGCGGATCGTAAAGTCCCTGGCCGGAGGCGAGCGGCTGGAGAAGGAGCTGGAGCGCTGCAACAAGGAGTTTCTGAACCTGAAGCGGGCCTTTGGCGGCGGGGAGAGCCGGGAGGAGGAGACAGGTATCCGCCAGCGCAGCGTCCACGGCTCAGAGTACCAGCTGCTGGCGGACGTCAATCTGCTGTATCTGCACCTGTCGGCCATGTTCGGGGAGCTGGAGACCTTCATGAATGAGAATATGGAGTTCCCTGACCG
>URUZ01000259.1 GCA_900551225.1 uncultured Clostridium sp. | reverse complement strand
ACTTAGATAATAGAATTTTACCTCTTTTAACTGGTTGCACAAGTAGGAATTTTAATGTTGCAGGTGTACATTCACCTGAAACAATATCACTCATGAATACAGCAATTCCTGCTATTAATACTCCTAATCCAAAGAAGCTATTAAGTGTTCTTAGGAAGTTAAAAGCATGATATTCCCAACCTTGCAAAGGTTTTATGTTATTATCCTTTAAATATTTTAAGTCATCTAACTGTTGTTTTGATTGGGCATACCATCTTTTATTCCATTCATTTATTCGTTATTATGTACAAAAAAATGTCCAGAACACATAATGTTCCGGACATTTGCTTTTAATTTTATTTTTTGTCGTATTCTTTACTAAGTTCCAGATCCCACATAATTTTATCTATGTGATCCGCCATGCATTCCTGCGCTTTCTTTACATCCCCTTCCAGGAATGCATTTAAGATTTTCATATGCGCAGGAAGTACATTCTGCACATTTTGGGGAATCCAGAAGGTCTTTCCCCTGAATTTTTTCAGATAATCATTAATCTGTTTATTGATACTGATTAGCATTTTATTCCTGCTGCACTCCATGATGTATGTATGGAACGCTTCATCACAGCTTCCGATCAGAAGGATGTCTCCCGCTTCTACAGCCCTGACGGTCCGCTGGTGGATCTCCTCCAGCTCTTTTTTGTCCTTCTCCTTCGCATGCTGCATGGCCAGCTTGATAGCCAGCGGTTCAATCACGCTTCTAACCTCAATAACATCCTTTACCTCAACCTCATTCTCAACAAACCACTTTGTAATCTCATTTTCACTGGGTTCCTGGGTGTTGGCCACATAAGCGCCTTTGCCTGGGATCATTTCTACAAAGCCAAGGGCCTGAAGCGTGCAGATAGCCTCCCGCACAGTTCCCCGGCCGACTCCAAATTGCATACACAGCTCTTTTTCTGTAGACAGCTTTTCGCCTATCTGTATTTCACCGGTTGTTATATATTCTTTAAGCCCCTCCACCACCTGCTGAACAATGGTCAGCCGCCTTACCTTTTTCATCTGCCCACACCACTCTCTTTACGGAATTTTACTGCACTTATTTTACACTTTAAATAGTTTTTACCATTCCGTCAAGACTATTTATACTGGGATTTTTCATAATTTTTTCCGTTGGATTTTGTTTGTTTATACAAAATCCGTATTCTCCATGCAAATTAATTGACGATTTCCAGACCATATGATTGTCGATTTGTACTAAAAAATGATAGCAGCAATGCCGGATACGCATGCTGCTACCATTTATTTTTATACTCTTTTATAATCCCCTATTCACCAAATACAGCCCTATAATCCGCCTGGAACTTAGCAATTCCCTGGTCTGTCAGCGGATGTTTGGTCATCTGCTCCAGAACATTGTAGGGAACAGTGGCTATATCGGCCCCGGCCTTTGCACAGTCGATTACGTGGATAGGATTGCGGACGCTGGCGGCGATGATCTGAGTCTCAATATCATGCATCTGGAAGATCTCTGTGATCTCATAGATCAGATCAATTCCCGGCATGGAGATGTCGTCCAGCCTGCCTAAGAACGGAGACACATAGGTAGCGCCTGCCCTTGCGGCCAACAGGGCCTGGGCAGCGGAGAATACCAGGGTCACATTGGTCTTAATCCCCTCGGCGTTCAGCACTTTGGTGGCCTTTAAGCCTTCCACAGTCATAGGGATCTTCACTACCATATTGGGATGAATTCCCGCAATCTCCCGCCCTTCTGCAATCATAGTCTCGGCGTCAGTGGTGGTAGCCTTTACCTCTCCGCTGATGGGGCCGTCCACGATGGCTGTGATCTCCTTGATCACCTCATTAAAATCGCGGCCTTCCTTGGCAATCAGGGACGGATTGGTGGTCACGCCGCAGATAATTCCCATATCATTGGCTTTCTTAATATCTTCAACATTGGCTGTATCAACGAAAAATCTCATTTTGTTCCTCCTAATATGGGAAGCCGGCAGGGCCTTACCCGGCCGCTGCCGGCTGTCATTTTTATGCCAGGCTTCTCATCTCTTCAATCTGAGCTGCATCCAGGTTCAGAATATCGCTGTTGTCCATGGAAGTGTTGGAATCCTCGATCAGGATCATCTTGGTGTCCTTGCAGGTGATGGTGTTGTGCCACAGGGTGGCTGGGATATTGTAGACTTTATCCTTCTCCATCTTCACTGCGCCGAAGGCTAACCCGCCCTCTACTTCATTGGCGTAGATCAGGGTGCAGCTGCCTTCCACCAGTACGAACAGCTCGTCTGTCTTGTTGTGGCGCTCCAGGCAGTCAATTCCTGTTACATCATTGGCCGGCTTCCAGTTCTTGATTCCCACGGTCCATTTCTCGTTCTCAAATACTCTCTGCATACCTTCGCCGGTAAACTCATAATTTGCAATGGTCATTTCCTTAATCCTCCACAGTCATTTTCCTGAATTATTTCAGCAGCTCTTTTGCCTTTGCAGCCACATTGGCAGCGGTCAGGCCATAGGCCTCAAACAGCTGGTCCGGCTTGCCGGACTTGCCGAACTTATCTTCAATGCCCACCATGGCGAACTTGGCGCCGTTGTGGCCTGCCAGAACCTCTGCCACCGCGGAGCCAAGGCCTCCGATTACAGAGTGCTCTTCAACGGTTACGATGGCTTTGCAGCTCTCGTTCATCTTCAGCACAATGTCCTTGTCAATGGGTTTGATGGTATGCATATTTACAACTGCCGCGCTGATGCCCTCTTTTTCCAGCTCAGCCGCAGCTTCCAGGGCCTTTGGAATCATCAGGCCGCAGGCGATTATGCAGACGTCATTTCCCTCTTTCATCACATTGGCCTTGCCGGGAATGAAGGGGGTGTCGGCTGTGGTGATATCGTCGCAGACAGGTCTGGCGACACGGATATATACCGGTCCGTCGATCTCAGCAGCAGCCATAACCGCCTTCTCTGTCTCCGCGGGATCGCAGGGTACAAAGATGGTCATGTGGGGCAGCTCTCTCATGAGGGCAATGTCCTCGATGGACTGATGGCTTCCGCCGTCCTCTCCTACGCACAGGCCGGAGTGGGAGAAACCGAACTTTACATTGCAGTTGGTATAGCAGATGGAATTGCGGATCTGCTCAAATGCGCGGCCTGCGCCGAACAGGGCGAAGGTGCTCACAAAAGGAACGTAGCCGGTGTGGGCGAAGCCGGCCGCCGCACACATCATGTTGGCCTCTGCAATACCCATGTTGTAGAAACGCTCCGGATATTTATCTTTGAACATACAGGTCTGGGTAGCATGGGCCAGATCGGCATCCATTACCACAACCTTATCATTTTTCTCGCCTAATTTAACCAGTGCTTCACCGTAAGCAACACGTAATGACTTTCCCATTTTACTCCACCTCCTGCTCGCTTAACGCTTTCTCAAACTGCTCTTTGTTCATGGGGCTGCCGTGCCATCCGAACTGGTCCTCCATAAAGGAAACGCCCTTGCCCTTGACAGTGTTGCAGCAGATGAATTTCGGCTTGCCGGTCACAGGAGCTTTCAGAGCGGTCACAATGGCGTCCATGTCATGGCCGTCCACCTCGAAGCACTGGAAGCCAAAGGCGTCGAACTTCTTCACAATGTTGCCCAGGCTCATAACCTCGTCGTTGCAGCCGTCGATCTGCAGTTTATTGTAATCCAGCATAAAGGTCAGGTTATCCAGCTTGTAGTGGGCAGCCGCCATTGCAGACTCCCATACCAGGCCTTCCTGGCACTCGCCGTCGCCCAGCACTGTGTATACTTTATAATCAGCCCGCGCATGCTTTGCAGCCAGAGCCAGGCCCATGGCCAGAGAAGCACCCTGACCCAGGGAGCCGGTGTTCATGTCCACGCCCGGAGTCTTGCAGCAGTCGGGATGGCCCTGTAAATGGCTGTCAATCTGGCGCAGCCCGGCCAGGTCTTCCTTGGGGAAATACCCCAGGTCCGCAAGAATCGCGTAAAGGGTGGGGCAGGCGTGACCCTTGCTCAGCACAAAACGGTCGCGGTCCGGATCTTTCGGGTTCTTGGGATCTACCTTCATCACCTCATAATAAAGTGCCATCAGCATTTCCACACAGGACAGGGACCCACCGGGATGCCCTGACTGGCAGGCATATAACATCTTTAAGATCTCTGCCCGCAGTTCTTTTGCTTTCTTGTCATACTGCATAATTGTTTTCCTCCTTGACTTCCCCCCTGAGCGTATGCGAAGGGGGCTTTCCTTGACTTCCCCCCTGAGCTTGTGCGAAGGGGGCTTTCCTTGACTTTCCCCCTCAGCTTGTGCGATAGGGGCCTTCCTTGTTTATGGATGTCAACCCGCCGGCATTACCTAGGGCGGGACGGCTCTTAAAGTTAACCTTTTACAGCTCCGGCTGTTAAGCCTTCAACCAAACGCTTCTGTGCAAAGAAGAACATAATACACACCGGTATGATGGTGATAATGCCTCCTGCAGTCAGCAGATCCCACTGGACGCCCAGCTGTCCGATCAGGCTCTTCAGCGCTACCGGGATGGTACGGGTATCCGTGTTGGTGAACATCATGGCAAATGTGTACTCATTCCAGGATGTCATAAAAATGTAAACTCCGGTTGCCACCAGGCAGGGGCCCAGGATCGGAAGAATGATCTTCAAAAAGGCGGAGCCTCTGTTGCACCCGTCTACCAGGGCCGCTTCCTCAAGTGACATGGGCAGGTCGTTCAAGAAGCCCAGCAGCAGCCACACGGAGAAGGGGATGGTAAATGTGGTGTAGGATAAAACCAGGGAGGTGGGAGTGTACAACAGTCCCATCTTACGCATAATGGTGTACAGCGGAATCAGCAGCAGCACCGTGGGGAACATGTTGTTGCACAGGAACGTACACATTAAAATCTTTCTTCCCGTGAACTGATATCTGGAAAATGCGTATGCCGCCAGGGTGGAAGCGGTCAGCGATACGATAGTTGTCAGGGACGCAACGATAAAGCTGTTCTTCATGGCAGCAAAGAAGTTTACAGTGGTGGTAAACAGCTTGCTGTAGGCCTCAAAAGTAATGTGGCTGGGCCAGTATGTAACCACCGCTCCGTAAAGCTCATCCTGAGGTTTCACAGAAGTAACGAATGTCCAGTAGAACGGAAACAGGATGAAAACCATCAGCAGGATCAGCGGGATAAATACGACTACAAAACGTTTTAATCCGGATTGTTTTTTCATATCCTTACTTCTCCTCTCTAAAGTTCATTTTCAGATACGGTATGGCTACCACCAGCAGAACCGCTGCCATCAGAAGGGCCATTGCGGATGCATATCCAAGATCCAGGGCATTGCCCTTGTTGAATATGTAAACGCTGAGGGTCTGCGTAGAGTAAGCCGGTCCGCCCTCTGTCATGTTGAAGATCACGTCCACTGAGTTGGCTACCCAGATCACACGCAGCAGCGCTGTTACGAAAATGGTGTTCTTGATGGATGGAATGGTAACAAACATCAGCTTCTGCCACGATGACGCGCCGTCAATATCCGCCGCCTCGTACATTTCCGTGGACACGCCCTGAAGGGCTGCTAAAAGCATCAGGGCAAAGAACGGAATTCCCTGCCATACAATGGTTACGATAACACTGGGAAATGCGGTTGAAACCTGGGACAAAAAGGGTATTTTGTCCGTGATTGCATGGATTTTTAACAATAAATCATTGAGTACGCCGAAGTTGCCATCATAGATCCAGCGCCACATCAGACCAATCAGTACGCCAGGTGTAACCCATGGAATCATACTGACCGCACGGACCATGCCGCGTCCCACAAACTTCTGATTCAGAAGGAGGGCCAGAATGAATCCGAACAGGAACTGTAAGCCTACTCCTGCCACCACCCATACGACTGTCCTCCACAGGGCGTTCCAGAACAGCGGGTCCCCGAAGGCTTTTATATAGTTGGCTACTCCGTTAAATGCAATGTCTTTCGGTCTGCGCAGGTCATACGACTGGAAGCTCATGACAATTGCGTTGAACACCGGAATGAACACCACGCAGAGAATGATGAGAACTGCCGGAGCGACCAGCAGGTATGGCCATATTGTCCGTTTCTTGACCATTGGTGAATCCCCCCTTCTGTTTTCTGTGGGGCTGCCAGTTTCTGCAGCCCCACGAATGTGTCAATGGTTACTGGTATAAACCGTCCTGAAGGGTCTTCATGCACTGCTCGGCAGTGATGCTGCCGGTGAGCGCCTGGGATACGGTGTTGGGCCACAGGGTGGAGATCCACTCGGTTGTGGTATCCAGGATCGGAAGAATACCTGCATAGCTCTGTCCTTCAATGGAGGCTACCATGAATCGGTTGCTCTGGAAGAAGTCGCCGGCCTGAACAGTCTTGCTTACAGGTACATTGCCGGTGCCTTCACACCACATCTTCTGGCCTTCGCCTGCCGCCAGGTAAGATACCCACTCAAATGCAGCCTCTTTGTTCTGGCAGGATTCGAAAATAACAGTCTCAGTGTCACCCATGGAGGTCCACTGGCCCTTGCCTGCGGGGAAGGGGAATGCGGATACGTCGTCGCCGAAGGTGGCTTCCATGTCAGCGGAAGAACCGGTATGGTGAATGGTCATGGCTGTTAAGCCGGACTTAAAGTTGGCAATGATCTCGTTGAAGCCGTCGCTGGTTGCTGTGGGCGGTACATAGCCCTTGGTGTAAATGTCAATGAAGTCCTGCATACCCTGTACAGCTTCCGGGGTAGTCATATCCTCAAAATTGCCGCCGCGCCCGTATACGAAGCTTCCCCATGGCTCCTGGCCGCCCTTGGCGCCTCTCATGCCGAAGCCGTAGACATCGGTCTTGCCGTCTCCGTTGGTGTCCATGGTGCACTTTTCAATTGCAGTTAAGAATTCTTCGTAGGTCTTAGGAACCTCAACCCCTGCCGCCTCGAAGATGGAAGGTCTGTAGTAAACGTACAGTACCTGGATGTTCCAGGGCATAACATAGAGGCTGTCTGTGCCTCCGGCTTCCTTCATAATGCTGTAGATGTTCTCGTCTATGTCGTCCTTCTTGTCCCAGCTGTCCACAAGAGGAGTCAGGTCGGCCAGCAGGTCGTTGTTGACGAACAGCGGGGTGGAAGTCAGCTTCCAGGTTGCGCAGTCGATGTCTCCGCCGCCCATCTTGGCGTTAAAGAGGTTCTCAGAGTATGCGCCGCCGTCCCAGGGAGTCTCCTCACCCACAACAGTGATGCCCTTGCCGTTCTCCTCGTTGAATTTCTTGATAATGTCCTGCATTAATGCGGAATAATCGGTGTTGTCCGCCCAGTAGCGGAACTTGATGGTAACCGCCTCCCCGGAACCTCCCGCCGCCTCTGAGCCGGCCGCCTCAGAACCTGCAGCCTGTGCAGCGGTTGTATCACCCGCAGCCGCTGTCTCCTTGGAGCCTGATGAACAGCCTGTCATGGCGCC
Source organism: uncultured Clostridium sp. (assembly GCA_900551225.1). Classification (GTDB taxonomy): domain Bacteria; phylum Bacillota; class Clostridia; order Lachnospirales; family Lachnospiraceae; genus Enterocloster. The sequence goes on along the minus strand of URUZ01000259.1, from coordinate 1,029 downwards.
TGCGGCCATCAGGGCTGCCATTGCCAGCGCCAGTGTCTTTCTTGCAAATAACCTTTTTTTCATTTTCGTTCCTCCGTTTCCTTTACATCATTTAATGTTTCCCACACATGCCGTTCGGCCTGGAACTTGGCTTCCACGAAATCGCCCTCGGCAATTGCTTTACAGATTCCCGCGTGGCTTCTCTTAGCCCGCTTAAAACTCTCCGGATCATCATGTGTCTCCACATGGCTTCGGCGGATAGACTCAATGATAATGGGCACTACCCGGATCAGCACCTCATTGTGCGTACATTCCGCAACCGCGGTGTGGAACTGTGCGTCCAGCTCCGCCGATGCAGGGCTGTTGACCTCGCTGCGGTCCATCTCCGTCACCAGCAGCTGCAGGTTCCTGACGTCCTGGGGTGTGGCCCTCTGGCAGGCCAGGCCCGCGATCTGAGGTTCGATCAGCATACGCGTCTCAAACAGGTTCTGGATCAGCTTCTCCTGATTGGTGAAATGCAGCCCCAGGGGGTCTTCGCCAATACCCGTCCCCGCGCTCACAAAGGTTCCGCTACCCTGCCGGATGACTACCACGTTCTCCGCTCTCAGGAACTTCATGGCTTCCCGGAGTGTAGACCGGCTGACACCAAAAAGATCTGCCAGCTCCTTCTCAGTGGGAAGCCTGTCGCCGGGCTTCATCTCCCTCTGAATAATCATCGTCTTAACTTTCTGGGCGGTAGCCATGGGAAGTACATCCATATTCTGATATTCATTCATGTCCCTGCGCATAGAACTCTCCTTCCCCTCAGCGGTGATCCGTAGTCATTTTGTCATTAACTGTCAGTTTTTTCTAGTGATCATTGGTGATATTTTTGTTTCATCTGTCCTTATAGTAGCATAACATATGACGTTTGTAAATAGGTTTTTCATGTATTTTTTAAGTTATATCTATTTTATGCCTGTTTTATAGGTTAATATGTCTACATTATGCACGTTTAGATATAAAATTCATCAGACCTTTAAGTATGTTTTCAAACCAATTGGTATGTTG
>URUZ01000258.1 GCA_900551225.1 uncultured Clostridium sp. | reverse complement strand
TCATATTACCAGCATTGCTGTCCTCAATCAATATGTATCTCAAGTTTCACAAAAGTTACTCCCCTCCCTCTGTAATTCCAAGTTGTAATTATTCCATTAAAATGATATGATTTAGATATGTTTACAAAATCCTACAGGAAGGAATGCCACCATGAGCGATCTATGGGAAATAAATGAAGGACCAAATGCCTCAGAAGCGGTGCTTACGTCATTCCAGTCATTTATAAAGGACAATTATTTTGATTATGAGGCGCTGTTCCAGTCAGTCGCAATGCCTGGCGCGCCATATTATCTCTATTTTGGAGATCTTCAGACCAACCTCTATTACATATCCGACAATATGCGGGACGATTTCGGGTTCCCGGATAACGTTGTTGAGAATCTGATTGAGGAGTGGGGGAAGCGGATTGGCGACCCACAGGACAAGCTGCTCTACCACCAGGATCTGCAGCAGATGATGGAACAGAAAAAGGATATTCACAGCCTGCGCTACCGGATTACCGACAAAAATGGCAGCGCCACCTGGGTCCACTGCCGCGGAGTTGTCAAATGGTCTCCGGACAAAACAAAGGCACTGTTCTTCTCAGGCTGTGTATCCCGCCTGGAAAGCGATTTTTCCATGGACTCAGTCACCGGTTTTCTGCGAGAACAGGCTGTTTTGAATGAGCTTTCAATGCTTGGTGCCAAGGAGGCATCGGCTCTGATTATCGGCTTTGGCCTGAATCATTTTACATATATCAATGAGTCCAGAGGGCGCTCTGTAGGTGACAAAATTCTTCGGAGTATGGCGGATTCCCTGGTTAAATCCTTAGGCCGGCAATATGTGTTCTACCGTTTGGACGGAATCCGTTTTATGGCCATCGCCAAGGCGGTTCCCGATGGTCAGCTTATGTACAGCGAAAACGAGACTGTGCGCTTCCTCCGCCGGATCATTGAAGAGTGCTACGCCAGCGAAGGGGTGACTGTTAAACGTTCTGCCTCCTTCGGCATTCTCCACTATCCAGAGGACGGCAGAATCCCCCAGGAGATCCTGGAGAATACCATAACCCTGATCAACATCGCAAAGACTGATACCAATGTGGAATACAGTGTATTTTCCAGAAATGTGATCTCCCAGCAGAAGGACAAGTCCAATCTGGCCCTCAGTTTAAACGACAGTGTAGAACATGGCTGCAGGGATTTCAGGATTGTGGTCCAGCCCATTGTGGCTCAGCATAGCGGTCAGGTCATTGGCGGAGAGACCCTGCTGCGCTGGACATACCAGGGAAAGGATGTATCTCCCGCAGTATTCATCCCGCTGCTGGAGGAGACGCGTCTGATTCTGCCGGTGGGGAAATGGCTGTTTGAGCAGGTGACCGAGGTCTGCCAGAAGATCATTTCCTATCAGCCTGATTTCCTTTTGTCCTTTAATGTCAGCTATCTGCAGATTCTGGACAACAGCTTCCTGCCCTTTATCCAGGAGACCATGGCTGCCTGCGGACTGTCCGGCCGCCACCTGATGCTGGAGCTGACAGAGACCCATTTTGATGAGATGCCCTCTTATCTCCACCACTTTGTGGAAAGCTGCCTGGCTCTGGGTATGAAATTCGCCCTGGATGACTTTGGAAACGGTTTCTCATCCCTTCAGATGTTGTTAAAATATCCGGCAAATGTCATCAAGCTGGACCGGACCCTGATGCGGGAGATCACCCATTCCAAAGAGAACCTGGATTTCATCATGAGCATTGTCTATGCCTGTCACCGCTCCGGCAAGCAGGTCTGCGTGGAGGGCGTGGAGATCAGCGATGAGCTGTCCATTGTGCGCAAGACGGGGTGCGATATGATCCAGGGCTTCTATTTCTACAGACCGATGGAAATTGAGGATCTGTACCGGATGCTGGCTGATCTGCTGGATAAATAGATAGAAAACGGGGTGCTGCAAAATGATCAGTCATGTTTGCCGCTCCCTTTTCTTTTGCCGAATACTTTCTGCAAAGCGTTGTTTCCAGAAATCCATTGAACAAACCAATCAAACATAGTATGATTAGTATCAAATACTTTATATCAAGGAAGAGAACCATGCAAAAGAAAATCATACCCATAATACTGTCAGCCGCGCTGCTGATTTCAAGTATTTTATCCCTGATCTCCATAATGAACCTGCAGGGAAATGCCCGTGTCATCAACTATGCCGGCGTAGTCCGCGGCGCTTCCCAGAAGCTGATAAAGGAGGAACTGTACGGACGGCCCAACGATGCGCTGTTGGAACGCCTGGACCAGATCATTGACGAGCTGATTACCGGCCATGGCGGCAACCATCTGGTACACCTGCGGGACGAGGATTTCCAAGAAGCCATGAGACAGCTGAATGAAAGCTGGGCCGGCGTCAAGCAGGAGATTATGCTGGTCCGTCAGGGTGGAGATGAGGATACACTGTTTCGTCTAAGCGAGGATCTGTTCCAGAAGGCCGACTGTGCCGTGTCTGCTGCGGAAGCCTATACAGAAAAGCGGGTATCTGAGACACAGACCGGCTTCATCGCCCTGATCGTGCTTGTCACCGGCGCGTCCATCCTGGCCGCTGCAGGTGAAATCCGCCAGCGCAGCCGAGTGGCTGCCATTGAGGCAGCTGCCAAGGATAACCAGGCGAAAAAAGAGCAGCTGGACAAGATGTCCGAGGCACTGCGCGCCCCCTTAAATGACATATCGGAGCTAATGTACATCTCGGATCTGGAGTCCTATAATCTGTTATTCTTCAACGATACCGGCCTGAAAACCTTTGGTCTGGACCATTATGAGGGGAAGAAGTGCTATGAGGTGCTGCGCGGCAGGACCTCTCCCTGTGAGTTCTGCGGCACACACGCCTCACCTGACGGCGAGACCTACACCTGGGAGGATACGAACCCGGTTACCGGCCGCCATTATATGTTTAAAGACCGCGATATCATCTGGGAAGGCCGGCCGGCCCGGCTGGAGATCGCCTTTGACATCACAGAGGTGGAACAGGAAAAGCAGGATTTGAAGTACACGCTGCGGGCCGAGGACATGATTATGGGCTGCATACGGACCCTCTATCAGGGACAGGATCTGACCAGGACCATCCCTGAGGTGCTTGAACAGCTGGGCCGTTTCCTGGAAGCGGAGCGGGCCTATATCTTCATGATCCGGGGTGAAATGATCTCCAATGAATTTGAATGGTGTATGGAAGGGATTGCCCCACAGACCGGGAATCTCCAGGCACTTCCCCTCTCCTTCTTTGATCCATGGATGGCCCGTTTTGAACGCCAGGAATGTGTCATTATCACGGACATTGAAACATTGAAGGACAGCTCTTCAGAGGAATATGAAGTTTTAAAAAGTCAGGATATACACAGTCTTGTTGCTGCCCCTCTTGAGCGTGGCGGAGCTTTCTGCGGCTGCATCGGGGTGGACAACCCGCCCAAGGAACGGCTGCAATACATCAGCTCCCTATTGCAGACACTCTGCTATTTCCTGATGCTGGCTTTCCGCCGTGCCGAAGATGAGGAACAGCTCTCCCACCTGAGCTATCATGACACCCTGACCTCATTCTATAACCGCAACCGCTATATCAAGGATGCAGAAGCCCTTCAGAACACCGACATCCCGGTGGGTATTGTCTACCTGGATGTAAACGGACTGAAGGACATCAACGACTTAAGAGGCCATGCCTTTGGCGATATCATTCTGAAAGAGGCGGCGGACCGCATGCGTGAGGTATTTAAACGGGCGGAGTTCTACCGGATCGGCGGGGACGAATTCGTTATCATTTGCCGCGGAATCAGCCAACAGGAGTTCGCTGCGCTGGTTCAGGCACTGAAAGAACGGTTCCAGACGGACAGCTGCTGCCGCGCTGCCATTGGCAGCCAGTGGTCGGAACAGCCGACAGATATCACACAGATCACCGCAGAAGCCGATGCGCTGATGTATGAAGATAAAAAAGAATATTACCGCAGGAATCCGGCTTCCAACCGCTACCGCCATCAGAGCGATGAGCTGGTGGAGTTGTCTGATCCCAGCATCCTGGAGGCAGAGATCACCCGCAACCGGTTTGTGGTCTACGTACAGCCCAAGGTAACCTCCTCCGACCGCTCAGCCATCGGCGCCGAAGCCCTGATCCGCTACCAGTCCAGGGAAGGCTCAATGGTACTGCCCGGCAACTTCCTGCCGCTGCTGGAGGAGACCCAGACGATCAGCCAGATTGATTTCTTCGTCTTTGAATTCGTATGTTCCAGGATTAAGCAATGGGTGGATATGGGCAAACAGACCTTCCCTGTGTCCATCAACTTCTCCCAGCACTCCCTGGCCCAGCCTTCTTTTGTGGACCAGCTGAACGCCATCTGCCGCAAGTATGATATCCCCTCCCGGTTGCTGGAGGTTGAGATCACAGGAGAAGCCGGTGAGAACAGCGCCCTTGACCTCCATGGCCTGATTGCGCGGCTGAGGCAGTCCGGTTTCATTGTAGCCCTGACCGCCTTCGGCCCGGGAAATGCCAACCTGGCCCTTCTGACATCCGCAGAGTTTGATGTTCTGAAGCTGGACAAGACCATGATCAACAATATCACCCATGACGCCAGGGCCCGGGCATTCGTGGAATCCATTGCACAGATCTGCCGCAAACTGGGTATCAGGCTGGTAGCCGAGGGCATCGAAACCGAGGAGCAGATGGATGAACTGCGCAAATGCGGCATCGAGCTGGCCCAGGGCTTCCTGTTCAGCAAACCCATCTCCATGGAGGAATATGAGGAGAAATACCTGTCAGAATAGCTACCGTTTCCTGACAGTTGGATAATTCGCCACAATATCCGCATATCTGAAACAGGCCTGGCTGTGGTCATTGATGATCCCGCAGGCCTGGAGATGGGAGTACACGGTCACTGGACCCAGGTACTTAAATCCACGCTTTTTCAGGTCTGCGGACACTGTTTCCGACAGAGCATTTTGGGCTGGGATCTTCCCCTTCTGATGACCTGCATACAGGATGGTCTTTTCCTTGGAAAAGGCCCATAAATAGGCGCTGAAAGTCCCATACTCCGACCTGACGGCCTGGTAACAGTTGGCATTGTGGATCACTGCCTCCACCTTTCTCCGGGACCGTATCATGCCCTCAAAGGCCAGGATCCGCTCCACATCCGCCTCCCCGTAAGAGGCAATCAGATCATAGTCAAAGCCCTCAAAACACTGTCTGAATATCTCCCGCTTCTGAATCATCATATTCCAGTTCAGACCGCACTGCATGACCTCCATCATCATAAATTCAAACTGCTTCCGGTCATCATGCAGCGGGGTCCCCCACTCCTCATCATGATACCTGGTCATCTTTTCATTGCACAGACACCATTCGCACCGTTCTGCCATTTCCCTTATTGCCCGCCTTTCTTGGTATTTACCAATTTTGTATTTCTATTATACAATTTTATAGGGGTTAGGGCAACATTTAGGGATCTTTTCTCCTCCGCTCTCCCTCTCTTTAGCTTTTGGAGCTGACCGATGGTTCGGAATCAGGGGCAGACACGGAGCTAATAGTAAAAAGGCTCCAAGATACTTTAAAGTATATCTTGGAGCCTTTTCTATGATTAACGATCTGTATTCTGATTTGATTGGGACATTAACAATTAATTACTGACCCATCTGCTTTGCAACCTCAGCTGCAAAATCCTCGTTCTTCTTCTCCAGACCTTCACCGGTCTCGAAACGAACGAACTTTTTGATCTTCATGTTCGCGCCGTTTGCTTTGGCTACAGCTGCCACGTAGTTGCCTACGGTCTGCTTTCCGTCCTCAGCTTTAACGTAAACCTGGTCTAAGAGGCAGATTTCCTTCAGCTCTTTGCTGATACGGCCCATAACCATGCCGCTGATGATCTTATCATTGGCATCGGGCTTCTCGTTCTTAGCTGCTGCTGTCAGGATCTCTTTCTCTTTCTCAATGTAGCTGGCATCCACTTCGTCTCTGCTGGTGTACAGAGGCTTTAAAGCTGCGGCCTGCATTGCTACATTCTTAGCCATATCTTTGATCTCATCGTTCACAACGTCAGTCTCAACGTCAACCAGAACGCCGATCTTACCGCCTGCATGAATGTAGGAGGCTGCGAAGCCATTGGCCTCGTCGATCTGCTCAAAACGACGGATGTTCATGTTCTCGCCGATGATTGAGATCTGAGAGGACAGAGCCTCTTTTACGGTCATGGTTGCGTCCTTGTTCCACTTCTCTTCCATGAACTCTTCGATGGACTTAGCGGAGCTGTCCAGAGCCTGGGCTGCAACGTCTGCTGCATAGGTGCGGAACTTCTCATTCTTAGCCACGAAGTCTGTCTCAGCGTTTACTTCCACTACAACTGCCTTCTTGCAGTCATCGGAAACCTTCGCTACTACAATACCCTCAGCGGCGATACGGCCAGCCTTCTTAGCTGCGCCGGCCAGGCCTTTTTCTCTTAAGAATTCAACGGCCTTGTCCATATCTCCATCAGTAGCTGCAAGTGCCTTCTTGCAATCCATCATTCCGGCACCGGTTACTTCTCTTAACTCTTTTACCATTGCTGCTGTTACTGCTGCCATTTCAATTTCCTCCAATCAAAAGTAATGTCTGATTAAGCCTCTGTTTCGAAAGCCTCAACGGGAATCTCGATCTCCATTGCGCCCTCTAACACTTCGCCCTGCTTTGCCTCGATTACGGCATCGGCCATCTTGGAAACGATCAGCTTAACAGCTCTGATGGCGTCATCATTGCCGGGGATAACGTAATCCAGTTCTTCCGGATCACAGTTGGTATCAACGATTCCGATTAACGGAATACCCAGGGTGTGAGCTTCCTGTACGCAGATATGCTCCTTCTTGGGGTCTACGATAAAGATTGCGTCCGGCAGTCTCTTCATATCTTTGATTCCGCCCAGGTTCTTCTCTAACTTATCCCATTCCTTCTTTAACTCGATAACTTCCTTCTTGGGAAGTACGTCAAAGGTTCCGTCCTGAGACATGGTCTCGATGGCTTTCAGTCTTCCGATACGGCTCTGGATGGTCTTGAAGTTGGTCAGCATTCCGCCCAGCCATCTCTCATTTACAAAGTACATGCCGCAGCGCTCGGACTCAACCTTGATAGCCTCCTGAGCCTGCTTCTTGGTTCCTACGAACAGGATGGTGCCGCCGTTTGCAGCGATGTCGGAAACGGCCTTGTAAGCCTCATCAACTTTGCCTACAGACTTCTGCAGGTCGATGATGTAGATACCGTTTCTCTCGGTATAGATGTAAGGAGCCATCTTGGGGTTCCATCTTCTTGTCTGGTGACCAAAATGTACACCAGCTTCCAGTAACTGCTTCATTGAAATAACGCTCATGTTCTTTACCTCCGTTTGGTTTTTACCTGCTCCGCTGAGCTTGGGAGTCAGGTTGACTTCCGCCTGCTTCTCATGCTTCCCAGAAGACCTGTCCATATTGGCTCAGGCACCTTTCTGTAGAATCCACAGACGTGTTTTTTCAGCCTTTCCAGTTTATCATAAAATATGGATGCGTGCAAGTAGTTTTATACAAAAATACGAAACTTCTCTGCTCCCAGCCATTTTGGCAGAAAAAAGGCCCCTGACAGAACTGTCCGGAGCCTTAATGGTCTGTAAAATCAACTCAATTTTGAATTGGAAGCCTTGATGGTCTTCAACTCGTCGAATACCACATCATTGAGTACCTTTATATAGGTCCCTTTCATTCCTGAGGAACGGGACTCTATCACTCCCGCGCTCTCAAACTTGCGCAGGGCATTGACGATCACGGAGCGGGTGATTCCAACCCGGTCTGCGATTTTACTCGCCACCAGGATACCCTCATTCCCATCCAGCTCATCAAATATATGGATGATTGCCTCCAGCTCGGAGAAGGACAGGGTGCTGATCGCAGACTTCACAATCTGGACCTTCCTGGTCTCTTCCGCATTCTCCTCATTAACAGAGCGCATCATCTCCAGACCCACCACAGTGGTGCCGTATTCGCTTAAAATGATATCATCAATATCATACTGCGCGTTGGCCTTGTAGATAAACAGTGTTCCAAGGCGTTCCCCGGCAATATCGATGGGTGTAATAATCGCCTGATACTTCCTTACATTCTCCTCAGCAAAACCGAGAGTGGCCAGGTTCACGTTTTCTTTCGTGGACAATACACTCAGCAGGCGTTCATTGAGCATCTTATCTACGTATCCACCAACCTGGTCTTCGATGAGCTCTTCTATCTCATCCACCCCCGGCCAGATGCTAACGCCCAGAACTTTCCCCTTCTTGCTGATTACAAGAATGTTCGACAACAAAATCTCACTTAAGACTTTACAAATGTCGTTAAATACCACTTTGTGCGAATTGTTGTTATGCAATAACTTATTGATCTTCCTAGTTTTGTCCAACAATTGAACGCTCATATTCGAAAACCTCCTTATCCAATTGGTATAACGCCCCAAATGCCTTATTAATAATAGAATTGTAACAT
>URUZ01000257.1 GCA_900551225.1 uncultured Clostridium sp. | reverse complement strand
TCCTGAAAGAGCTGGGGTACGGAGACGACCAGATCAGTGAGATGACGGACAAGGGCGCGCTGTTTGTGTGGAAAGACGAGCGCAGATAATTTAAATGAGAGACAGGAGCTGCCGGCTACGTGACATTTCATAGCAGCGGCTCCTTGTTAAAGGGAATCCTAATGGAATTGATAAATAAAACCATTGGCCAGTGTTTGCATGAGCGGGCCGCTGCCGGCGGAGCGCATCTGTCTGTGGAGACGGAAGATTGGAGCTGTTCCTATTCCCGCCTGGATGCCCTCTCGGATCTGCTGGCTGTCCGTATGGGACGGCTGGGGATCAGGGAAGGGACCCATGTGGGGATCTGGAGCGCCAACAGTCCCCACTGGGTGATGACATTTCTGGCGCTGACCAAGATCGGCGCGGTTCCGGTTCTGATCAACACCTGCTATAAGAAAGATGAACTTAGAAGGATATTGGAATATTCGGACGTGGAGCTGCTGTTCTACGGCGCGGGCTACAAGGCCTCCGGTTATGAGGAGATTATCAGCCAGATCCGTGCCGGGATGCCGGGTATCCGGCATTTCATACCCATGGATGGGGAAATGTTTACAGAGGGAACATGTACACCCGGGGAAACGGGGTGGCTGCGGAAGCAGGAGGACCGGATCGGTTCAGAGCATCCGGCCTGTATGATCTTTACCTCAGGGACAACATCTCTGCCCAAGGGCGTTGTTCTGACCCACTACAATCTGGTGAACAACGCCAAAGCGCTGGTGGCTGCCATGGGCTGGGGGCCTGAGGATAAGATGTGCGTAACTGTGCCCATGTTTCACTGCTTCGGCATAACTGCCGGAATTGTGGCCTGCATCCTGGGTGGCATGTCCATGTATCTGGTACCGTACTTTAAGACAGCCCCGGTATGGTCGGCCATTGAGGAATACCGCTGCACCATCTTAAACGGGGTTCCCAGCATGTTTATGGCAATGATCCGCAAGACCGGGTACAAAGGCCGCATTGGGCTGGGGGTCAGGTCCGGGATCATAGCGGGATCGCCCTTTACCAGGGAGGAATACCTGGAGATCTGCGGACATTTTCCGGAAATGCATCTTCAACCCTCCTACGGGCAGACGGAGACCTCCCCCTGCGTCACCATTGCAGATTGGGATGAGCCTGTTGAGAAAAAGGCTGTCTCAGTGGGGAAGGTGATCGAACATGTCCAGGTGCGAATCGCGGATGTGGAGACAGGGGACATCCTGGGATCAGACATGGATGGAGAAATACAGGTAAAGGGTTACAATGTGATGTCCGGCTATTACAAACGCCCCGGAGCCAATGAAAAGGCATTTACAGGGGATGGATGGCTCAGGACAGGTGATATCGGAAGATTTGGCGAGGACGGAGAACTGCGGGTGACCGGAAGGCTGAAGGAAATGATCATCCGGGCAGGGGAGAACATCTCTCCATATGAGATAGAACAGGTTATCAGGGAACTGGATTGGATTGACAGCGTGAAGGTCGTGGGGGTTCCGGCCCAGGTGCTGCAGGAGGAGATTGCCGCCTGTATTGTGCCAAAGCCGGGATACCGGGCGGACAAGGAAGCGCTGATGGCCCATCTGGAGCCAAGGCTGGCCAGGTACAAGCAGCCGGCCTATATCCTGGAATTCAGTGAACTCCCCATGAACGCCAGCGGGAAGGTGGAGCTGCAGGTATTAAAGCAGACGGCGGCCCGGCGCGTGGCAGCAGAGCGGGAGCAGATGACCAGGGCAAATGATGGAAATAGGAAATGAGGAGGAAGTAAAAACATGGCAGAGGCATTTTTCACAGAGCAGCATGAGTTAATCAGAAAGTTAGCCCGTGACTTCGCGGAAAAGGAGCTGACCAAGGAAATCTTGGATCAGGTGGAGGAGTCGGAGGTATTCCCGGAAGAAATTCTGGATAAGATGGCCAGGGCCGGTTTCTTTGGGGTTAAGATTCCCAAGGAGCTGGGGGGCCAGGGGGCGGATGCGCGCTCCTATGTACTGGTGATGGAGGAGATGGCCAGGGTATCGGGCGTGGCCAGCATCTACGTTTCCAGCCCTAACTCCCTGTCCGGCGGCCCCCTGCTGCTGGCGGGTAATGACGAGCAGAAGGCAAAGTATCTGACCCCGGTTGTAACCGGCAAAAAGAAGCTGGCCTTCGCACTCACTGAGCCTGGGGCAGGCTCTGATGCAGGGAGCGTGGCTACCACAGCGATGAGGGAGGGGGACCACTATGTGTTAAACGGCCGCAAGTGCTTTATCACCATGGCCCCTCTGTCCGACTATGCCGTGGTGTTCGCCAAAACGGATATGAAGAAGGGGAATAAGGGACTGTCCGCATTTGTGGTGGATATGCATGCAAAGGGCGTCTCCTGCGGCAAGCCGGAGAACAAGATGGGCGTGGTGGGCTGCGCCACCTCAGACATTATCCTTGAAAATGCAGAGGTTCCGGTGTGCGACCGTCTGGGCGAGGAGGGCGAGGGCTTTAAGATCGCCATGCAGACCCTGAACACCGGGCGCCTGGGCGTTGCGGCACAGTCTATCGGCGTGGCTCAGGGCTGTCTGGACGAGGCCGTGAAGTACGCCAAGGAGAGAAAACAGTTCGGAAAACGCATCGCTGATTTCCAGGCCATTAGCTTCATGATCGCCGACATGGCCACCAAGCTGGAGGCAGCCAAGCAGCTGGTTTACAAAGCAGCTTACATGATGGATACCAGACAGGATGCCACCTTAAATGCATCCATGGCCAAATACTACGCCTCCGAGGTCTGTAACGAGATCGCCCAGAAGGCTGTCCAGATCCACGGCGGCTACGGCTTCATCAAGGATTATAAGATTGAGAGAATGTTCCGCGACTGCCGCGTATTCACAATCTATGAGGGAACCAGCCAGGTGCAGCAGATGGTCATCGGAAGCAAGCTGCTGAAAAAGTAACCAGGGAGGATATGGATAATGAAAATATTAGTGTGTGTAAAACAGGTGCCGGATACCAACGAAGTGAAGATCGACCCGGTTAAGGGGACACTGATCCGCGACGGCGTGCCCAGTATATTGAACCCGGACGATGCAAATGCGCTGGAGGCAGCCCTCCAGCTGAAGGATAATGACTCTGATGTGGAGATCGCAGTGCTGACCATGGGGCCGCCTCAGGCAGGCTACATGCTGAGAGAGTGCCTGGCAATGGGCGCAGACGAGGCATATCTGCTCAGTGACCGCGCATTCGGCGGCGCGGATACCTGCGCCACCTCCACCACTATCGCGGCAGGCATCCGCAAGGTGGGCGGCGTGGACGTAATCTTCGCGGGACGCCAGGCCATTGACGGCGACACGGCCCAGGTGGGCCCCCAGGTGGCCCAGCGTCTGGGCGTGCCGGTGGTCACCTATGTCCAGGACATTCAGATGGGGGACGGGAAGGTGATGGTCCAGAGGCAGATGGAGGACGGTTACGAGGTGATAGAGGTGCAGACCCCCTGTCTGCTGACCTGCGTCAAAGAGCTGAACCAGCCCCGCTACATGTCCGTGGGAGCCATTGTGGACGCTTACAAGAAAGACATCACGGTGTGGAACCACCAGGACGTGCAGCTGGACCCCGCGGACTGCGGGCTGAACGCTTCCCCAACCCAGGTATTCCGTTCCTTCACCCCGCCCCAGAAGGGAAAGGGCGAGATGCTCTCCGGAACCATAGTTGGCATGGCGGAGATGCTGGTTGGAAAATTGGCGGAAAAGCATTTAATCTGATTAGGAGGGAAGAGCGCAATGGCTGTTAATGTGATCAATGAAAAATGTAAGGGATGTTCAAAATGTGTGAAAAGCTGCCCCTTTGCCGCCATCACCATGGAGGGAAAGCTGGCAGTGATCGGAACCGGCTGCACCAGCTGCGGACAGTGTGTGGATGTCTGCCCCTTTGGAGCCATCGAAAAGACGGATGAGGAGAAGGCAGAGAAGGATTTAAGCGCGTACAAGGGCGTGTGGGTATTTGCGGAGCAGAGAGAAGGAAAGCTTCTGCAGGTGGCTGTGGAGCTTCTGGGCGAGGGCAGAAAGCTGGCTGAGAAGATTGGCTGCGAGCTGTGCGCCATCCTCTGCGGCAGCGGGGTGGAGAACCTGGCGGCCGAGCTGTTTGAGTACGGAGCCGACAAGGTGTACTATGCGGACGCTCCGGAGCTTAAGCAGTATACCACGGACGCGTATACAAAGGTGATCTATGAGGCCATCGGCGCATACAAGCCTGAGATCGTGCTGCTGGGCGCAACACACATCGGCCGCGATCTTGGCCCATGCCTGGCTGTTAAGTGCGGCACCGGCCTGACTGCGGACTGCACAAAGCTGGAGATTGACCCGGAGACCAAGGGCATCATGCAGACCCGCCCCGCATTTGGCGGAAACCTGATGGCAACCATCGTCTGCCCGGGTCACAGGCCTCAGATGTCCACAGTGAGACCAGGCGTTATGGAGAAGGCGGAGCGGACGGCCGGAAGAGAGGGCCGGCTGGTGAAGCTGGACACTGCCTTTGCTGAAGGCGATATCCGCACCAAGGTGCTGGAAGTTGTGAAGAGTGTGAAGGAGATGGTATCTCTCACGGATGCGGAAGTCATCGTCTCCGGCGGAATGGGCCTTGGTAAGCCCGAGGGCTTTGAGCTGTTAAAGGAGCTGGCAGACAAGTTCGGCGGCACCATCGCCTCCTCCAGAGCAGCCGTGGACGCGGGCTGGATTGACCACGCATACCAGGTGGGCCAGACCGGAACCACTGTGAAGCCCAAGATCTACTTTGCCTGCGGAATCAGCGGAGCGATCCAGCATGTGGCGGGTATGCAGAACGCGGGGCTGATCGTGGCGATAAATACCAATGAGAATGCGCCGATCTTTGATATCGCGGATATTGGCATTGTGGGGAATTTGTATCAGGTGATTCCTGCCATTATGGAAGAGCTGGGCAAGCTTCCACGGCAGTAGCGGGCTATGGGCGGTAATTATATAGAAGGCGGGCAGATGGATGGCGGGCAGATAGATGGTGGCCGGATAGATGGTGGCCGGATAGATGGTGGCCGGATAGATGGTGGCCGGATGGAAGGCGGCCGGATAGATGGTGGCCAGATGGAAGGCGGCCAGATAGAAGGCGGCCAGATAGGGGAGGTCCTGCCCGGGATCTACCGGATATCTGTGCCCCTGGCGGGAAACCCGCTGCGGGAGCTGAACAGCTATGTGATCCGGGGGCAGAGGAATCTGCTGGTGGACACCGGCTTCAGGACCGAGGCGTGCAGGAAGGCTGTGCTGGAAGGGCTGTACTGTCTGGGGATTCAGATGGACAATACGGACATTTTGCTGACCCATCTCCACGCCGACCATTCCGGGAACGCGGCGGATCTGATCAGCCGCGGAGGAAAGGTCTATATAAGCGGGATCGACAGGGCCTGTCTGACAGGAAGCGTGGTGGAGGATGGAACCAGCCTCCTCCACCGGCTAAAGACAAAACGGCTGGAAGAAAATGGAATATCCCCGGAACTGATCCGGGCCATGCTGCGGGAGACTCCGTCCAGGACCATGGCAGCGGATGAACATTTCACCGGGTACACATCCCTGGAGGAAGGGGATGTGATCTCTGTGGGCGATTACAAGCTGCGGGCGGTGTATACCCCGGGGCATACGCCGGGTCACATGTGTTTTAAGATCCAGGGGACAGGCGCCATGATCCTGGGAGATCACGTGCTCTTTGACATCACGCCCAATATCACGGACTGGCCGGGCGTGGAGGACTCCCTGGGAGACTATTTAAACAGCCTGGACAAGATCGCCGGGTGCAATGTGACGCTGCCCCTGCCCGGCCACAGAAAAACAGGAGACTTCCGGCAGCGGGTAAAGGATCTGAAGGCTCACCATGAACAACGTCTGGCTGAGTGCCTGGAGGTGGTGCGGCGGCTGGGACATGCCCGCCTGTACGATATAACCGGGGGCATGAGCTGGAAGATCCGCTCCGCGGACTGGGATCATTTCCCTCCTGCCCAGCGGTGGTTTGCGCTGGGGGAATGCCTGGCGCATTTGGATCATTTGGAGCGGATGGGGGAGGTTGTGCGGTGTGGGACGGGGTGGTGTGAACATTAGAATTGGAGATTAGCTAAAGCGCCGCGGCGGACTGCCGGGGCGCTGCTTTTGAATTTTAATTGAACCCTTTAATACTCATCACTCAGCAGGAAATCCGCAATGTGCATGGTCTTGATTCCTTCGTAATTCCCACCTGCAAAAACGTCTGTCCGTAATACATATTTGGGGTAGTTATCCGGAATATCAAGCAGTCTGCCATATTCGCGTCTCTCCGTTTCAGGAGAACCAATCTCCAGTGTTACTTGAATATACAGCTTATTTTCCAGCTTTGAAGCAATGAAATCTATCTCAGTATTGGCCAGTTTTCCAACAAATACGTCATATCCGCGGCGCCGCAATTCCAGATAAATGACATTCTCCAGCATAGCGGCTACACTGTCCGAGGAATATCCCAATACGCTGTAACGAAGGGCCGGATCGGCAAGATAGAATTTTTCCTGTGTTTTCAGAATTTCTTTGCCTTGTACATCAAAGCGGGAGCAGCGGTACAGGATATAGGCGCTTTCCAATTTACTGAGATAGTTATAAACCGTTTCATTGTCAATTGCCCGCTTTTCACTTTTTAGATACTTAGAAATAGAATCCGCAATTGTGAAGAAATATCAATTGTTTTAATGGTTATAACCGCAAAAAAAGAGCATATCTTGCATTATCCCACATTTCGTGCTATAGTATGGAAGCCAATTTTCCTTGCAAACACAGGTGAATTCGGTAAAATAAACGGTGTGTTCGAAACCTTCCACACCTAAAACAAAACTACAGGAGAAAATCAAACATGACACAACACAATAAGACCGTCTACAACGTTGCCTACGGCGCGGTCATTGCAGCCGTCTACGTGGCGCTGACCGGGGTATTCCAGCCTATCAGTTTTGGGCCGGTGCAGTTTAGGATTTCCGAGGCGCTGTGTATTCTGCCCTACTTTACACCGGCTGCTGTTCCGGGGCTGTTCGTGGGCTGCCTGATCGCAAACATCCTGTTCAGCGGAGCGCCGCTGGATATTGTCTTTGGAAGCCTGGCTACGCTCTTAGGCGCTATGGGATCACTTCGCCTGCGCAGACACAGGTGGCTGGTCTGCATTCCGCCCATACTGGCCAACACTGCAATCATCCCCTGGGTGATCCGTTTTTCGGGAGGCTCTGAGGATATGCTGCTGCTCTCCGCAGGCACTGTGGGAATCGGCGAGATCCTGGCAGTGGGGGTACTGGGGAATGTCCTGCTGCTGGCGCTGGAGCGGTATAAGGATATCATTTTTAAACACCAATTTTCATAGCAATGAGATGTACGCAAAACCGGAGAATTCCTGTCATTGGAATTCTCCGGTTTTTTCGGAAGCTGTGCAGCGAGAGTACGGCACCGTCTAACCACAATATCCAAGTTTCTTTGATATAAGACCAGAAATTTGCCGAAGGTATTCAATCGTTTCATGATTATCCAGCTCTTGTATATGGAAGGAGGGGCCGCTGACGCTCAGGCCTGCGATGATTTTCCCAGTGTAGTCGCGGAGCGGGAAGGAAATACAACGCACGCCCAGCTCGCATTCCTCGTTGTCGTAGGCATAATCCCGTTGACGCACCAGCTCTAATTCGTCTAACAAATCTTCTTTGGTCAGCAGCGTATAGTTTGTGAAGCGCTGCATGCCGTTCCGTTCAATCATCTGGTCGATGTATGATTCAGAGTGTTCCAACAACAGTAATTTACCGATCCCTGTACAGTACATGGGGGCACGGTTGCCAATGCGCTGGGTGGCTTTGAGAAGCTGGTCCGGGCCCTGGATCACTTCAATGTAGACCACGGACATATCCTGTTCAATGGCAAAGCAGACAGATTCCTTCAAGGTGGAGGAAATGGTCTTTAAGTAAGGGCGGATAATGTCTCTGATCTCCAAGTTGGAGCTGATTTGGTTTGCAATTGAACAAATCTTCAGAGTCAGATAGTATTTTGAAGTCTCCGGCTCCTGATCCACATAACCTGTACTTTGCAGGGTGGACAGGAACCGGATCAAGGTGCTGGGGTTCATTTGCAGATCCCGGGCAATATCCTGAAGACGCTGAGCAGCGCCCTTTTGGGCGAGATACTCAATGACCAGCAGCGCTTTTTCCGCAGACTGGTTTTTCGCAGTGATGGTATCTTTACTTTTCATGAATGTTTCCATTCCTTTCATAAGATCTAAATGTGGGACTGATTAATGTCCCCTTGCCAAAAAGTGTCATTTTTAAACATGATTTCAAGTAGGTTTATTGTAACATATAACGAATAATAATGATAGTTTGCGATTTTTAACAAAATATGTCCATAGTTATTTTGATTATTGAAATTATATTCTTAAAATAATATTACCACTAACTGCAAGTAATGTAAATATGCACAAAAAAATTAAATAA
>URUZ01000256.1 GCA_900551225.1 uncultured Clostridium sp. | reverse complement strand
GATCCTGATCGGTCCAGTTGCCCATAACGGTATTGGAAAGCAGGTCCAGACGCTCCCTGACAGTATTGCATGCTAAAAATTTCTTAATCATTCTATATTCCTCCAAAAAAATAATGTTAGCAGTAAAATAACTGCTAACATTATAATGAATCCATATGCTTTTTACAATCGCATTAATCACCAAATACAGCCCTGCAATCCGCCTGGAACTTGGCAATTACATCATTTTACCATTGCTTTGATCCTGTTGCTGATCTGTTCTTCATCCAGCCCATATTCCTTTAACAGGTCCGCAGGCTTCCCTGATTGTCCGAACTTATCCGGAACACCTATTTTTCCAAACTTTGCACTGCAGCCCTCTGACAGAAGGACATCTCCCACTGCATCCCCAAGACCGCCGATGACACTGTGCTCCTCCACGGTCAGAATCCGGCCGCATTTTGCGGCATACCTCAGTACGCACTCACGGTCAACCGGTTTAATGGTATGCATATTAATGACAGCCACCGACAGGCCCTCTGTCTCCAGCCTGGCTGCGCACTCCAGGGCAGCAGCGACCATAATCCCGCATGCAAAAACCGCAACATCCGTTCCCTCCCTCATCACATTGGCTTTACCGATTTCAAAAGGCATGTCGCCCTCAAATACCGGGGATGGCAGGCGTGCCAGACGAAGATATACCGGACCTTCCATCTCCGCCACGGCTTCCACGGCCTTGTGTGTTTCCTTGGCATCACAGGGGACGACCACAGTCATGCCCGGAATGACCCGCATCAATGCCAAATCCTCAATTGCCTGATGGCTTCCCCCGTCTTCTCCCAGGGTGATACCGGCGTGAGTCATACCTAACTTTACATTAAAATGCGGATATGCACACCCGTTTCTCACCTGATCATAGGCCCGTCCTGCTCCAAATACAGCAAACGTGCTGGCAAATGGTACATACCCCATTGTTGACAGGCCCGCTGCCATGTCAATCATGTTGGCCTCTGCGATTCCGGCGTTAAAAAAACGGTCCGGATATTTGTCTGCAAAGGTTGCAGTCATGGTTGCATGAGCCAGATCCGCGTCCAGCACAACCACCTTTTGATTCTTTTCCCCTAATTGGGCCAATGCCTCTCCATAGGCAACCCGGATTGCTTTCAGCTCGCTCATGGTTAATCCTCCAATTCCTTTAATGCCAGCCTGCGTTCTTCTTCACTGGGCGCTTTTCCGTGCCATCCTACCTGGTTTTCCATGAATGACACGCCTTTGCCCTTTACTGTTTTTGCAATGATGCATTTAGGCATTCCATCTGTCTTCACATCCAGGGCATCTGTTATGGCCTTCGAGTCGTGGCCGTCTATTTCCAAAACCTGGAATCCAAATGCTTCGAATTTCGCTTTAATGTCTCCCAGCCCCATGACCTGATCATTTGTTCCATCAATCTGAAGGCCGTTGTGGTCCACAATCACCGTCAGATTATCCAGCTGATAGTGGGCGGCCGCCATGCTGGCCTCCCATACCTGGCCTTCCTGCAATTCTCCGTCTCCCAGAAGTGTGTAGACCTTCACCTGGCTGTGATCCAGCTTCCTGGCCCCCAGGGCCATACCCACCGCAATGGATATGCCCTGTCCCAGGGACCCGGTTGAAGCGTCCACCCCCGGACACTTCCTGGCATCCGGATGCCCCTGGAGAATGCTGTGAAGCTGCCGGAAGTTCTTAAACTCCTCTTTACTGAAAAATCCTTTTTCGCCCAGTACAGCATAATAGCAGGGAGCCGCGTGGCCCTTGGACAGCACAAACCGGTCCCGGTCCTTTTTTGCAGGATTCCCAGGGTCAATGTTCATTTTAGCGTTAAACAGTGTTGTGATTAGTTCCACAGCAGACAGGGAGCCGCCGGGATGGCCGGAAGCCGCATCAGCGGTCATGTTTATAATGTCGCGCCGCACCGCACGGCAGACATGTTCCAGACTGGTAATTTCCATCAATTTTTCCTCCATCATTTCCACCCAATCATATTATAGTAAGGGACTTCACATATTCCCCTATGCGGAGATCCTTGCAGTTTTTGAAGAACAGGTCTTTGAATTTCTCTCCAGCCACTGCTCCCTTAACCAGCTCCTGATCCAGGTTTTTCAGGGCCTCAACCAGCTCCACATGGGTATGGCGCTTCACCTCATCCAGAATTTTCTTATTGCGCTGCTCAGGAACCACGCGCTCCGGCGGATATCCGTTCCCGTGGCCAGAACCGAACAGTTTGTCAAAAGCATACTCCAGGTTCAGCTCCGCCCCCCAGCCAAAGCCTTTTGCAAAGGGGAAGGCCGCCGCGTTTCCGTCATTGATCTGGGCAAACATAAACCCATCGCTGGGATCGACAATATGCCCGCACAGAACCCCTGAAAAGCTGTTGCAGGCCAGCATGGCCCCTTCCCCCGTACCGCAGCCGGTGATCACATAATCCGCAGCCCCGGAATTTAACAGGATCGCAGTAAGGATGCCTGCTTGGACATAGGTCAGCTGGACTTCATCTTCACTAGAGTACATGCCGTAATTATCCACCGCATGCCCCATCGGTTCTACAACCTTTTTTAACGTTTCACAAATCAAGCCGTTTTTGGCTGCCTGGCTGTTCTCATTAATCAATGCGATTCTCATAATTCCCCCCCTATTTTCTTAACTGGTCTACAATGTTCTGTTTGATGTTGTTCAGTGCGGACTGATAGTGCAGCATGTCATTTCCCATAATGAGCATATTGACTCCGCGATCAATCAGTGTCTGGGCATTCTCAATGGTGGGAGGCACCGCCGGAGCCATTAACCCCATTCCTCTGGCTTTTGTTCGTTTTGCAATCTCACTCATAGCCAGCTGCACGTCCTCCTGGTTGATATCATAAAAAATGCGGATATTCTTGGATAATGCAAAGTCTGCCGGACCAAAGTTGATGGCGTCAATTCCTTCCACATCCATGATCTCATCAATATTATCCATAAATTCAAAATCTTCCGCCATGGGGATCACCAACTCAGTATCATTGCTGTGCTCTATGTATTCTCCGGCATTGTAATTGGCGTATCCATAACCGGCGCTGCGCACGGTGGAGTCATAGCCTCTGCGCCCCTTGGGCGGGAACTTTGCGCCCCTCACACAGATCTCCATATCCTCTTTTGTCTTCACATGAGGAACAATTACTCCCTCTGCTCCCATTTCAAGAGCCTTACGTATCTCAATCTCATCCGGCCTTGTGACGCGCACAAGGGGACTGACCCCTGCAATGCGGGCCGCCAGAATGATTTCACGCAGATCCGTCACCGCCATAGGAGAATGCTCCGCGTCAATAAAGGCAAAATCATAGCCAAAATGCCCCAATGCTTCCACAACCGCCGGCGCCCCGCTGTAAATTGTCATACCAAAAACCGGACCTTTTTTCATCTTTTCTTTTAAAACATTTTTAAACATAGTGATCTCCCTCATTTCATTTATTTTGTTGATTAATTTCCATTAAAGTTGCCCAGATAAAAAGCCTTGATATCCTCATGTTTTCTCAGATTCTCCGTTATATCCTCGAATACCACCTTGCCCTCCGACAAAATATACGCATATTCTGATATTTGTAATGCCTTTTTTACATTCTGTTCCACCAGAAGTATTGTCACCCCACTGTCATGCACCTGCTGAATAAAGGCATATATTTCATCAGCAATCTTAGGAGATAGAGCCGCCGATGGTTCATCCAGGATTAGAAGCTTTGGATTGGACATCAGCCCTCTTCCTATACTCAGCATCTGCTGCTCTCCTCCACTCAATAGCCCAGAAGGGTTTTTAAAACGTTCCTTTAAGCGTGGCATATAGTTTAAAACCATTTCAATATTATCTGCAATTTTGGCCCGGTCTTTGATAATGTAGGCTCCCAGCAACAGATTTTCCTCCACTGTCAGGGACGGAAACACATCCTTTCCCTGGGTGACATAGGCAATGCCCTTTTTCGTAATATTCTGAGGCTTGGTTCCCACCAGATCCTCTCCCTCAAACAGGACCTGGCCGGACATGGGCTTTAACAGACCGGTGATTACCTTCAGCGTTGTGCTTTTTCCGCAGCCATTTCCCCCCAGTACGGCTGTGAGGGAATTAGCCTTTACCTCCAGGTTCATACCGTTGAGAATTTTAAGCTTGCCGTATCCGGCGCATATGTCTTGTACTTTTAACACCTCAGCACACCTCCCCTTTACTGTCCGTTCCAAGGTAGGCCTCAATCACTCTGGGATTCTGCTGGGCCTCCTTGGGCTTTCCTACAAAGATGCGCTCGCCGTAATCCAATACCGTCAGCTCCTCACACACATTCATAACCACATTCATGATGTGCTCGATCATCAAAACCGTTATACCCAGTTCCTCTTTAATATAAATCACCAGTTCCATCAGCTTTTCGATATTGAGGGGGTCCAGTCCGGCGGCACACTCGTCCAGAAGCAGCAGCCGCGGATTATTTATAATGCCAATTCCCAGTTGCAGCATGCGCCGCTGTCCAATGGAAATGCTCTCCGCCGAGTTATACGCCTTCTTCTCCAGGCCGATCAGCTTCAATACCTGGAAGGCCCGTTCCTCCATCTGCTTCTGTTCGCTTCTGAGCCTGGGCGAGTAGAGCATTGCGTCTGCAAGGGTGCTCTTCTCCCGGAATGCCATTGCAAGGATCAGATTATCCAGCACCGTCATACTGGGAAAAATGCGCAGCAGCTGGAATGTTCTGGAAATCCCTTCCCGGGTGACGTTATGGGGCGGCATGCCTGTAATATCCTTTCCATCGAATATTATCTTTCCCGAGGTGGGTTTATAGATGCCATTAATACAATTAAACAAGGTGGTCTTACCCGAACCGTTTGGCCCTATGATTCCATGGATGGTCTTTTCTTCTACTTCACAGCTTATATTATCCAGAGCCGTAACGCCGCCGAACTTCATTGTCAAAGCGTCCACATTTAATATTCTGCTCATTCTACGACTCCTTTCCAGCCTGCCCATGCTGCTGGCGAATCCTTCTCTGGTTGCGGCGGTCCTCCAGCGTTCCCACGATCCCCTTCTTTAGGAACAGTACGATCAATATCATAATCATTCCAAATGCAATTTTCTGAAACTGTACATAGGCTCTTGTGTATTCAAAGATAACCGTCACAAGGATTGCTCCAATCACCGCGCCCCAGGAGCTTCCAAGGCCGCCCAGCACAATCATCAGCAGAAAGTTAATCTGTAATGCCTGGATAAAGATGGTTGGGTTGATGTACCCTGCGTATCCCGAGTACAGGCAGCCTGCGATCCCGCCGAAAACCGCGCACACCGCAAAAGCCATCAGCTTTGTATTTCTCACATTGATCCCCATGACAGAGGCTGCCAGCGGATCATCCTTAATCGCCTTAAAACGGCGGCCATAATTAGAATGCATCACATTATTGACCAGAATGACTGCGGCCAAAGCAAACATCATAATGAAGAAGTAGGACTGCAGCTTGGTGCTCATCTTAATCCCAAACAGAGACAGCTTTGGAATCCTCATAATTCCGTTGGCCTTCCCTGCCCAATCAGCGCTGTTCAAAATCAAACGCACAGATTCGGCAAAACCGATGGTGCACAGCGACAGATACGGGCCTTCTACCTTCAGGGACGGTATTCCCACAAATACACCAAAAACTGTTGAAATCAATACTGTCAGTATCAGGCCCATTCCAAATCCCAGCCCCAGTTTAGTTGCAGCCAGCGCCCCGGTATATGCGCCGATACAGTAAAATCCGTACTGGCCCATGTTGATCTGTCCTGCCAGGCCAGTCACCATATGCATTCCCATGGCGATCAGGATATTGATGCCAATCATACAGCCAATATGTATAAAATAGTCATTTGCCAGCAAAAACGGTGCCGCGCCGATCACACCGGCCAATATACATGTCAGATATAAATCTTTGTGTTTTTCCAATGTATCGCGCCCCCCTATGCTTTCTGCTTTGTTCTTGTGGCAAACAGCCCTGCGGGCTTAAACATCAGCACCCCAATCATAATGGCAAAACTGATGATATCCTTGTACTCAGTGCCGATCACGCTGCCGCCCAGCGTTTCAATAACCCCAATCATAAGGCCGCCGACCATGGCTCCATATACATTTCCCAAGCCTCCCACTACTGCCGCGCTGAAGGCCTTCAGCAGCATAACAGTGGCCATATTATACCGGACAAAAATGATCTGGGCGCTGAGGATTCCCGATACGGCACTCAACGCCGCCGCCAGGCCAAAGGAGAAGGAGATCACCATATTGACGTCAATCCCCATCAAGGAAGAAATGTCTTTGTTGTAGGACACAGCCTTCATTGCCAGTCCGATTTTTGTCTTTTTCAAAAGCAGATACAGGCCTGCCATCAGCAAGATCGCCGCTGCAATAATAATCAGGTAAATTGGCTGCACCATCATGCTGCCCATGCGTATTCCCCCTCCGAAATCCGCATGATAATTCTTGGATACAGCTCCCCACACCAGCCAGTACACATTTTGCAGAATAATGGACATGCCAAAGCCTGCTACCACGAATGTCAGACCGCGGATAGAGAATCCGCCCCCGATTTTCAAGATGGGATTATAGACCACCTTCTGTATCACAACTGCTACAATGCAGGTACCTGCGGCCCCCAGCAGCAGGGCCAGTGCAAAGGGCACCCCCCTTGTGTATGCCATCCAACCCAGAAATGCCCCCAGCGTGAAAATCTCACCCTGTGCAAAATGGATAATGTCAAGGGAAGCGTAGATCAATGACACCGATAATGCCAGAAGCCCGTAGAGCGCTCCCACCGCTATCCCTACAATTAACAAATCAATTATCATACGAAACACCACAACCTATTCTTAAAATGTTTTCAGCAAAAGCTCCAGCATGCAAACTTCCACATAATACCGGAGCTTTTCAATTCACATTCCTGCTGAATGATTTACGGTTTCCGAAGCTACTCCGCTGCCTTTAATACGGACCATGTGAAATCAGGCTGCAGCTGGTATACAGAGCAAACGGTCTTGCCGTCCCTGTCCTCCGGTCCGCCCCCAGGCCCAAAGGACGTGACTCCGGTCAGTCCCTTCCAGTCTTTAACCTGGGCCAACGCATCACGAATGGCCATGCGGTCGGCTTCCAGTGAATCCGATGTGTTCTTGATATCCAGTCCAGTCATCACATCCTGTATCAGCTGCACGGTGTCAAAGGCCTGGGCGCTGTTATGATCTGGGTTTCCCTTGCAGGCTTCCTTGTAATTGGTCACAAACTCCACAATATCATCTCTTGTATCTGTAGGACTGAAGGTGGATGTGAATATGGCTCCCGCTGCTGCTTCACCGGCCACGCCATAAAAATCGGCGGAGGACATGGAGGAGAAACCGCAGATCGGCACATCTTTGGAAATTCCCGCCTCGAGTCTCTGGCTTACCGCAATTGCCAGCTCAGCTTCATGTCCGGCAAATACGATCACATCCGGCTCCGCTGCCTTAACCGCCAGTAGCTGGGTCTTAAAATCCACATCCCCCTCATTCCATTCCTGGACAATGACCGGTTCTATGTTATACTGATCCTTCAGCCTTTTTACAAAGTTCTCATACTGTCCCAGTCCCAGTGTAGCTGTCTCATGCATAATGGCAATTTTCTTTGCTCCCATGTCATTGACAATATAATCACAAAGCGTATAGGAATGATAGACATCCGCTACTGAGTTACGGAAAAACCATTCATTTCCATAGTCCTGGGTGATCGAGGTGTTGGTGGCCTGGGGCGTAATCAGCGGAATCTTGTATTCATCTGCCATGTCAATCACAGCCAGAGCCACGCTGGATGTTGTAGGGCCGATAGCCAGCAGCACCTCATCCTGGGATATCAGACGATTGAACGCGTCAATGCCCTTAGCGGAGTCCCCTTCAGTGTCATACATCACCAGATCCACTTGATGGCCGTCAATTCCGCCGGCTGTGTTGATCTCGTCAAAAGCCTGTGTTATGGTAGCCTGCATCTTCGTTCCCGCTTCATCGGAGAATCTCAAAAATACACCGATCTTATATGGAACTGCGGACTCCATGCTTCCCGTTTCCGACGTTCCGGCTGCGGTTGTGTTTTCTCCCATCTCTGCTTTTGCTGCCGCTGTTGTAGAGTCCGTAACCGGCGCTTCCGCCGGTTTGCTGCATGCAGTCACGGATAACCCCAGCATTGCCGCCAATATAACACTCATCGCCCGTTTTCTTTTCATAAAATGTCCTCCCTCTTTTGATTGATTAGTTTCTCTCTTTTACCCCATTTTCACTTTAGTCTTCACATCATCTTGCAATCAGATTGTATGACGTCCTAAAGTTTATGACTTCATTTTATACAACATCTTCGTTTTATACAATATATTTATTGTACAAATTATAATTATTTTTTTGTGCAATAATGATATAAATTTGTATATTTTTTCTTTTTTATTCAATAATTAAAATCTGTTTTTTTTTATT